>JABDKH010000182.1 GCA_013002345.1 Rhodothermales bacterium | reverse complement strand
CGATACGCGGCTCGAACATGATCTCATTGATAATGAGCTCGCCGGGACGCGGAAGGAGGTGAACCGCCGAGTTAGTTTCGACACGCAGGTTGCCGGATGCATCTGCAATCTGGCTGGCCCGAAGCGTTCCGGATTCGACGGACTCGAACAACAGGAAGTAGTCGTTGGAGTAGTGCGGCGTACCGGGCGCAATCACGTCGGGTACCTTCCCGTTCAGTTCAAACGCGACCGCTTCGATGCGAGCGACAGGCAGTGGCTCGGTGAACACGGCCCTCACGGCGGTGGCGGAGGTTTGCTCGACGAACTGCAGATCAGGCGGCTCGTTGTCGGGTAGGAAAACGCTGTTGATTTGGCCCGGTGTGGCGCCGTCGGGCGAGACTGAACGGATCCAATTCGGAGGGAAGTCAGATGGCGCCTCGGGGTCGATTCTTTCGAGCGATCCGGTCGTTCCGCCGGGGTGGGGCGCGTAGGTCACAGCATCGAGTGTATCGCTTTCGTGGATCAGCATGACGGAGTCGCCACTATTGTTCAGCGTGGGCCACCCGTCCATCTCGATAGCGGGAAGATCCGGGAATCGTTGTGTAAGTGAAGTGCTGTCGCGCGTGACAACCGCGAAGGCGCCTGGCTCCATCAGGATTCGACGTGTCGTGACTGGTGCTGCGGAGCGATCATCGCCGAGCCAGATCGACGAGAGGTCGATTCGTCGCGGAGAACGATTGTAGATCTCGACAAACTCCGACTCGGGAATAGCGGGTGCGAAATCGATTTCATTGATAACGAGGTCGCGCGGCTGCGGCGGATCCCCATGGTCCGGCATATCGAAGTCGATCGTGCTGATCGGAGTCACGTTGCCGGAAGGATCCGCAACTGAGTGTGCGGTCAGCCGGTTGATGCCGGACGGAAGCGGGTTGGAGGTCTCGATGCTGACCGTGTCGGTGAACAACCCCGTCGGGCAGTAGACAGCGATCGGTGCATCGCCGCTGTCCAAGCTGTAGGCGTTTGGAAGACAGGCGGACTCGGTCGCGACGGGTTCGCTGAATCGAACCGACAGCATTTGTGGACCTTCAATCATCACGGACTCCATCAGAGGCCCCGTGTTATCGGACTCCACGGCACGCGTAGCGCTGATGTCATCGAACCAGTGATCGGATCCGCGGGCCGCCGTATGCTTGATCCAGAGACCAAACTCACCGTCGGCGTCAAGGGGATCGGCCGGCGGTCCTTCCTCAATCACGAGGCGCCCATCGAGCCATGCGCGCCAGTTGTTTGAGTAGTCGTGCTCGACACGGATCTGGATTGCTGCGGAGTCGGAGGACAGGATATCGTCAGCAGCCGACCCGACGAGTTCTCGTTCGCCGAAGGCCGTGTCAGATGTGTAGAGTTTGAGCGTCCGGTCGTTCGAACCGATGAGCAGGTAGTACACGGTCGCCGGTTCGCGAGTCGCGGACCACAGGACCACCCGCACCTGGTTGAAGTTGCTGAGCGGACCACCCCGGTATCCGTATCTCAGGTTCCACGTTCCGTAGGCTGATGGGGAGTTGGTGCTGAGGAGCAGCGTGTCGCTTTCCGCGAGGCCCCGCGTTGCGAGGCGTTTGCCGCCGGGAGTGTCTTCAATGAACCAGCGGTCGAGCTCGCCCGTCCAATGCGGTGATTCGGTCAGGTCACCATCTTCGAAGTCTTCGACGAACTGGCCGTGCGTCGACTGACAGACCACGGCGAGAAGAAAAAGGAGGCAGAGTGTTTTTGACATACGCCGGTGCTTTTGTTCGCACCGACGCGGGCACTAGGCGACCGTGGCTTGCCGGACCGCTTGCTCCCTCAGATGGCTCATCAGCACACAGGCCATAAGCTGGGCTGCAGGCGCCAGTGACTCTTCGTCGATGTCGAATCGAGAGTCGTGAAGGGGGTGGCTGGTCGCAGGTCCGGAGGCTGTACCGACGCGCAACAGCATACCCGGAATGTACTTCAAGTAGTACGCGAAGTCTTCTGCACCCATGCTTGGAACCGGTATACGAACGATTGCCTGATCGCCGAACAGTTCTGTGATCGTCGCGGCAACACCCTTGACCAATCCGGGGTGGTTGATCACCGCCGGTGCGCCATCGGAATACTCTGCTTTGACGTCGGCGCCGTACAACCGGCCGACATCCTCCGAGATCTGAATCGTGCGCGCCTTCAGTCTCGCACGTTCGTCCTCGTCGATGCACCGCAACGTCCCGCCGAATTCGACTTCTGCCGGAATCACGTTGAATGCGTGGCCGCCGGCAATACGGCAGATCGTGAGGATCGCCGAATTTCTGGCATCCGACAGTCGGCCGACCATCTGGTAGAGCTGTGTGGCGATCTGCGTCGCGACCCAGACCGTGTCGATCGTCTGATGCGGCCGTGCGGAATGGCCCGAAGTGTCCGAGCTTACCTGAACAAGGAATCGGTCTGCGGAGGCGGTTGCCGGTCCTGCGATGAGGCCGTACTGACCGACCTGCAGCGTTGGATCGACATGGGATGCGTAAACCGCGCTCAGGCCGTCGAGCACGCCTCCGTCGATCATCACGGGCGCTCCGCTCGGGACGCCCTCCTCATTGGGCTGAAAGAACACGCGCACCGTTCCGTGCAGGTGCTGCTTCAAGCCGTGTAGCAGGACCGCCACACCGATCGCGACGGACGAATGTGCATCGTGGCCGCAGAGGTGCGCCGCGATGTCGCTGGTCGAGCGATACGGAACGTCCTTCCGATCCTCAGCCTCGAGGGCGTCTATGTCTGCCCGGTAGCCGACCATAGGACCGGGGTGATCACCCTTGATGTCGACGTACAGACCGGTGCCGGCTATCTCCTGAATACCCGTGACACCTTCCATCTGCAGGATTTCGCGGATGTACTGTGCCGTCTTGTGCTCCTGGAAACCGAGCTCGGGATTGGCGTGCAGATGCCGACGCACGGTACGAAGCAGGTTCGCGAGATTCTGATGGACCTTCGACAGATCATCCAGGTCGCGATCTGTCATCAGCCGTTGATTCTGTCCGTTAGTACTCATGACTCTTGGAAAACCTTGCGCATACGCAGCGCCGACTTAAATGTCCGTCCGTGGGCCGGTCCAGTGCGGAAACAGCATGTGAAATCGCGCCACCATAAAACTTGCCTCGGCGAGAATGATCTCCCGCTCGTCTCCGGATGTCGAATGTCTGTCCGCGATAGCCCTCTGGTGCAGTTCGAAGTCGGCTCCGTCGAGTTGAGCAAGGTGCCAGTAGTCTCGCGCCCGTTGCATCATCTCGGACAGCCGATCCGGGTCGTCTCCCAGTGAGGGATCTTCCAGGAGAGGGCTGGCAAATGCGGCCAGCGCTTCGGGCGAATCGATGGCACCGTCGGGGGCTTCGTCGACGCCGACCGAATCGTCAGACTCGTGTTCACCGCATTCGAGCTCGCAGAGAACCTGGAGCAGCGCAGACGGATTCGACGAGGTGGCACTGCCGTTTCGCAGCGACCGCGGAATGGAACCCCAGTTGCTTCTCAGTTGCTCGACCAGGGCGGCAAAGACGGCCTCTTGCTCCAGGCTCGGTGTTTCGCCGACGAGCAGTTCCTTGACCCGTCCGGTCAGGGCTGAATCCCGATCGCTTCCAGAGCCGAAGTAGACCCAGAAGAGTCGTGCCGTTTCCATCATGGAGAGGCAGTCGACCAGTTCGTGGGTCGGAGCAGACTCCGGCGGGTCCAGCGTTTCTCTCCCGTAGAGATCGAAAATAGGGGCGGCGAACCGCTTCAGAGCGGGAAAAGGAACGCCTGCATCTCCATTGCGAAACGCCTGGATCGCGTCAAGCGCCTCGCGCCGGTCTACCGATTCATCCATGTGTTGGGAGCCTGGTGGTAACTTTTCGGCCGGTACGATGTGTTGATAAACGCGGCAAAAAGGTCAGATAGCTTTCTGGGACGCAATTGTTTCGACATGGGCGAAGGTTTCGCACGAATTCAATCAACTCAGCCCGGCACGTTTACGCAGGACCCACTCGACTGCGAGTGACAGGATCACGATGAGCAGGAATGCGGGTTGGCGCCACAGCTCGAGTTCCCTCCGACGCTCGGAGACGACGGGCTCAAAGCGGCCCGAAGACGCAACGAGCTCCGGCAGGCGGCTGAACGTCCCGGGCGTCAAGGCTGCACCGCCGCTGCGCAGGGCAATCTGGCGCATCAGCAAGGGATCGGCGACCGGATTGCGAAACTCGAGCGTCAAATTCCCGACGGCGAAACTGCCGGCGTCCGTGCCGACGGGCGAGCCTGCGCGGATTGCTGTTGCGCGGTACCGGTACGTGCCTTCGCCGAGCGGGCTGGCGTCGAGAACGTAGCGGCCGTTTCCTATCGATTCCATTCCGTAGCGGTACTCGTCTCCGGTGGGTGCCGTGACGAGGATCTCGATGTCCGCATCGCTCACGGGATTCATGCTCTCGTCGTAGACCTGCCCGGTGAAACCGATGCGATCGCCACCGGCAAATTCACCCGACGTGGTACGCACTCGAACCATTCGATCGTCCTCGGCTGCGGATACCCACTGGATCAGGTTGCGCAACAAACCGGGCCAGTGGTCCTGGTACGCCGAGAGGGCCTCCGGAAGGTTGGCCATCCTCCACGTTCCGGCACCGAAGAACACCGCCGTGCGGGTGCCGGACTGTGATCTTACTGCCAGCAGGGGATCTTTGAGATTCACGTCGCGCACGCGGGCCGTCGCGAGGGTGCGCGCATCGGCCGCAACAGTCCACGGTGCGTCGGTCGTCGTGACCGGTGGAAGGCGGAGCCACGCTTCGCCCGCAGCGATTCCCTCCAGGACAGAGTGGCGATGGCCCGACGGCGTCGGCACAGGAGTGGCCTCGTAGAACGTCCGCTGACGACGCGGGACGGTCGTGCCGAACACCGGCGACAGGATCTCCTCGAACCGCCTCAGGTCCATGTGGCGCGACGCAATGAAGATACCCGGTGTGCCGCTCGCGATGGCCGTGGCAACGCGACGCACATCATCGACATTTGCGGAAGGCGCGGGGAAGCCTGCCAGAACGATCACGTCAACGTCACCAAACGTCGTCGGCATGCCGGTTCCGTAGTAGCCGCCACCGCGCTTTTGGACAATCGTAGAAACCTCATTGCTTTCATCTGTCTCAAGGATCTGCCGCATCGCGGCCAGGTCGGGGTCAGGGCCTCCGCCAACGAGAAGGATGCGTCGTCGCCGGTCCAGCACTCGCACGTTGGTCGTCGAGACGTTGTTTCTGAATGTCGCCTCTCCCTCGAGGCCCGTTACCCTTACAATGAATTGCTTGAGCCCGGGCGAGTCCGGAGTGAAGACCATGCTCACAGATGCCTCCGTGCCGTCCGGTGGCACGTTGACCCTGGCCGAGCCGACCGTCGAGTCCTCGACAGACACTGAAACGACAACGCGTGATCCGGCAAAGCCCGTGGCCACGATGCCGACCTCGAAGGGCAGACCCACCCCGGTGTATGTGATGTCATTCGTGTTGACGCGGGAGATCCGTATATCCCGTTTCTCGGTCGAATCTCCGAGCACGACGGTATAAATGGGGACGTCAGAGCGATCGGCCGTGTGACGCGGATTGCGCCCCGACGTGTAGCGGCCGTCGGAGACAAGCAGTACAGCGCCGAGGTTGGATTCGGACAGTTCAGAGCGGACATACTCGACAGCGGCAGAGATGTCCGTGCGCTGCCCCTCGAACACAAGACTGTCGAGTGATGGCTCATCGGCGACCAGATTGCTCACCCGACTGTCGAACGAGAAGTAACGAACCGTCGACGGTGCCCATTCTCCGAGCGCATCCAGGAGTGTGGGGATCCGTTGATCCGGAGCTGCGGTATCTCCGCCTCCATCTCCAATTCGCATGCTCTCGCTCGTATCGATCAGAACGGCCAGGATCGGATTCTCGGTGATAGTGGTCAGACGCGCGAGGATCGGTTCACAGAGCAGGAGAATGATGATGAAGAGCGACAGGAAGCGAAGCGCGCCGAGCAACGCACGCTTGCCGACGGAGAGCGCCGGAGTTGTGCCCCGGTACATGAGGACTGATCCGAGCCCGGCGGCTATCGCACCAAGCACGAGCAAGACCGGATTAAGTCCGAAGAGAATCTCCATCACACAGGCCGGTCGTGTCGGACGTGGCGAGTACTGATCACAGTCGTGCGACCTGGCCGGCGCGCGTGCCGTCGCGGGTTGTCAGAACGTATACGTAAATGCCCGCGGCAAGACCATCGTTGTTCCACATCACGGTGTGACTGCCGGCGGACACGACATCGTCCAGCGGGCGGGCCACCTCGCGTCCGAGGAGGTCGAAGATTTTCAGGGAGGCATGTCCCGGGTCGTCGCTCTCGAACGCGAACGTCACGTGATCGTCGAATGGATTCGGGTATGCGGAAATCCGAACAGGCTTAACCGGGCTCTCACGTTCTGTCGAGACGGCGATGGCGGCGGCCACGGCAATCTCCGCATTAATGATGCCCCAGCCCAGCGAGTTATCCGGGTTCTGTGACTGGCTGGCAGACTGCTTCAAAAGATTCAGAACCTGCATCGGCGTGAGGGTCGGGTTTGCCTGCAGCATCTGACACGCGACGCCGGCAACCATCGGTCCGGAGAACGACGTACCGTTCCCGTATCCCATACCTGACGTTGACGACGCATGGTACACAGTTACGCCCATGGCAGAGACGTCGGGTTTGATTCGACCGTCTGCCGTCGGACCGTACGAACTGAAGGATGCCCGGGTACCGCTCGCGTCGACGGCTCCAACGGCGATGACCGAGTCGCCGTCCGCAGGAGTCCCTATGTAGTACCAGCAATCCAGTGGTGAACCGCACCCGGCGGATACCCAGTTGCCCGCGCTGGTCACGACAACGACGCCGAGCGAGGCGGCCATATCCGCCGCGATCGTCGTGATGCCCGTGTCGCCGTTCAAATCATCTGTTGCATAGCTATGCTGCCCGTCGTCGAACGTCGTATAGCCAAGCGACACGTTGACGACGTCCACGCCCATCGATTCCAGCCATTCCATTCCCGCGACGAAATTGTCCTCCTCCTGGTTCGTCTCGGTGGGGGCGAATTCCGTCGTGGCGGCTACGATCTCTGCGCCGTAGGCAGGGCCGATGAGCTGGCCATCCAGAAAACCGGCCGCGATCGAGGCCACGGATCGGCCGTGGAGGTTGGTCTGACTGAGCCCGGTGAAGTCGCGGACCTCTATCAGGCGTCCTTCCGTCTGCATCGTGTTGAATGCCGGGTGGTTGAAGTTGTCGAACGTGGTGTCGAGAAAGCCAAGGCGGACACCGGTCCCGTTGAAACCCTGTTCGAGCGGCGGAATCGCATTGACCACGTCAAGCTGAGTCTCGGATGGACCGTACGCCATCCGAGAGCTCGTGCGGAAAACGGGCGGAACGGGAGAGTGGTCGACCAGATCGACCGTCAACGGCGTTTCCTCGACCACTGCGACGCCGACGGGCCGGACTTCGCGAACGAAGGGCAGGGTGCGGACGCGGGTGACCTTCTCCGGAGTCAGCCAGGCGCTGATGCCATTGAGCCAATTGCTAGTAACGTGTTGGCGTACATCCAAATCTGCCAAATACTGAATGTAATCTGTAGATACGGCTTTGAGCAGGGACGCGGCATGTGGTCTGCCTCTCAACCGCCTCCGATCCATTGCACGCTCCGTGGCATGTGCGGATGCGGCAGGAGCCGACATGTCCACAGTCTCGACTTTGTCTGTGAAGAGGACCCAGTATTTGACCGAATCCGGCTCGTCTGCACGGGCTGGCGCGGACAGGCAGGCCGCGACGGCCATGAGCGCGACGACCCGGATTAGTGAGGCTGAGGCCGGTAGTCTATGCAACATATGGGTAGACGAGATAGGTCAGATATCCAACAAAGCCTGTAAGAAGTACGCCGCCCTCAAGGCGAGTGATCCGGTATTGCGTCCAGGCCAGCGGCAGAAGGAGTACGCCGAAGCCGAGCATGACCGGAAAGTGCACGTCGAGCGATTGTTGATCGACGTGGAGAGGTTGAATGAGGGCGACCAGGCCGACAACGAAGAGAACGTTCAGCAAGTTGCTGCCCAGAACGTTTCCAACCGACATATCGGCCTCCTTCTTGATCGCGCAGACGAGGGAAGCGGCGAGTTCCGGGAGGCTCGTGCCGATCGCCACCACTGTGAGGCCGACGACCGTTGGGCTGATGCCCATATTGCTTGCGATGCTGGTGGCGCCATCCACCATGAGGCGTGCTCCCAGGCTGAGCATCAGGATGCCTCCGACCAGGTAGGCAACCTTCTTCCAGGGACGAAGGAGAATAGCCTCCTGACCCGCGTCATTGATCTGTTCGACGGCGGGAGATACACCGGACCTGCGGGCGTCAAAAACCACGAACATGAGAAAGGCGAAAAGGCCCGCAACGAGGACTGCGCCATCGATACGACTGATTACGCCGTCGAGTGCCAGCAGGTAGAACAGCAGCATGACGCCCATCATGATCGGGTATTCCTTTCTCAGTGTTCCTTTGCTGACGCTCATGGGGTACACGAGCGACGACAGGCCGAGGATCAGCGCGATGTTACAGACATTCGATCCGATGATATTGCCGAGTGCTAGGGCTTCTTGCTGACTGAGCGCGGCGAAGAAGTTGACGAGAAACTCCGGCATGGACGTGCCGAGGGCGATCACCGTGAGGCCCACGACCAGGGGACGAATGCCGAAGCGCAGCGCAAGAGACGCGGCGCCGCGGATGAGCCAGTCGGCGCCGAAGTAGAGCACGACGAGGCCGACGGTGAATATGAGGAAGTCTGTAATCACCTTCAGCCGTTCTGATGCGGATCGGATTCGGAGTCGTGTCGGCGAAGGAGGGCTGTGCCGGTGAAGGACCCGGGTAGCAGCGCTTCCGGCGTGGTCGTGTGGGGTGGCTCGGGACCGCGGTCCATCAAAATCGTTGAGCCCGGAGCAAGTTCCGCCAGGACCTGTCGGCAGGCGCCGCAGGGGCTGCCCTGTGGGTCGAGCGGGCACGATAGATAGAGCTTGCTGGCGGGCGCGAGGCCGTAGCTCGCGATGGTACCGACGGCGTTGCGTTCGGCGCAGATGATCCGATTCCAGTCGACGTTCTCGACGTTGACGCCGGGGATGGCGGTGCCGTCGCGAAGGACGGCGATGCAGCCGACGGGAAAGGCCGACTCGGGTATGAAGGCGTTCGCGGCGATCCGCCGTGCGGCGTCGATGCGGGCGAAGTCGATGCGGGCGAAGTCGATGCGGGCGGAGTCGGATTCCGGGATGCGGATGGCGGGATTCAGCTCCGTCGTCAGAGCCGGCAGGGGTGAGTCGTTGCGGAGGATGAATACCTGTTCATTCAGCTGACGGAGCGGTACGATGCCGAGTTGTGTCAGGTAGCTGGCTTGCGCGGTAGTGGCGGGGTGGCTCAGGGCGACGGCGACGATATCGTAGCGGCCGGCGGCGACGGATGTGGAGATGGCGTTGACGGCTGCATCGATGGCCAGCGAGAAGGAGGCGGTTTCCACTCGAACGCCGGGGACCCATGCGCCGTCGGAGAGCAGGACGGTAGCGGCCTGAGCGTCACCGGAGTAGGTGGATCGGGAGCGGGCTATGTAGTCCGTGGTCCGCTGTAGGAGGTCGGCGTGGGTATTGGGCATGTGGGGCGCCGCTGCCGTGTTTGTGGCACATAGGTATCGAACGGTCGTGATTATGTTTCTGGTGATTTGCGGGTGTGGTGTCTCGTTGCGTGGGGGTCGGGGTGTGCCTAGCTTTGAAGGTGATGCCGGGATGGCGGAATGGTAGACGCAACGGACTTAAAATCCGTTGGGGCATTTGCCCCGTGTGGGTTCGAGTCCCACTCCCGGTACAGCTACTGGGCGGAATTGGAATTCGGCTTCGCCGGGAGCGTCGCCGACCTTCCACCGATTCAGCTCTCAATAACGTCCGGATCGGGCTTCATGCGCCACGCCACCACGAGGCCGACAAACACCCACATTGCGATCCGGTGTAGCGCTAGAATCACCGTGTCGTCGAGCGGATAGCCACCGATTCCGTAGTTCGCGACATCAATAGCAACAGCAAACAGCAGGCCAATAGCGGCGAAGAATAGAACTCGATTCCTGTAGCTGTCGCGGAACCGGGTGGACAGAAGCGACAACATCCACGCGGCAATCACCGTCGCCACGAAGAAGATCAGTAGATCCACAAGCATCATTGCCCCCGCTGCTTCGTGACCCACGCCTCCATATAGAATGCTGAAGACGGGCTCTCCATCCGGGAAGCCCTTTTGGGGAGTTCCTTCTGGATTACATGCATACCGACCTGGCTCAACGATGCTGGCTTTCAGAAGGTCGTAGACTTCCCGTTCGTTCGTGATGCTCTTCATTTGCATACTGTGTTCGAACCCGAGCACAGCGTTCACGACAAACATCCAGATGCTCATGGCAATGCCACCCAATATGCCGGACGTGATAATCTTCGTTCTCATAACGCCACCTGCTGTTCGTACCACGTGGTCCTGGACCGCGACAATCGTCTACTTCGACGATCCTCTCCATCTTAAATAGTTGAGGACGGTGACTGCTGTCTGCGGGGGATTCCCCGAAAAACAAAGCCCCGACCTGCATCGCAAGCTGCGGCTATCGGAGGCGCATTGTATTGGCCTGTTACTTCGCCACCACCATCCGACGCGTCTCAATGAAGTCCCCGGTCTGGAGGCGGTAGAGGTCGACGCCTGAGGAGAGGCCCGTGGCGTCGAAGGTTACGTCTTGGGTGCCCGCTAGGCCGTTCCTACACAGTCGCGATTGGTTCTTCCTCAGACGGCGACTATTCCGGCACGGTCGCCAGGAACTCTCCCAGCACTTGGTTGAACTCATCCGGCTTGTCCACGAAGAGCGCGTGCGAAGTCCCCTCGATGACCTCAACCCGAATCTCGGGCCATCCTTTACGGACCAGCTTAGCCTCCTCCACGGCCCAATCCAGCGATGACGCGATGAATAGCGCCGGGCGGTCCAGAGAGTTCAACGCAGGTCGCAGATCTGTCGGCCCCATCAGGATGATGTTCGCAATCATCATCGCGGCAGCATTCGTCGGCGTGGCGAGTGCTGCCTGCGTCATTGCCTCCAGATACTCATCCGATTGAGGGCTACGATGAATCGCCCTGATGAACTCCCGAGTCCACTCCTCCCGCTCCGTCTGAAGGCTGATGAACCTGGACGTAAATACCTCGGGCTGCTCTATGTTGATCACATGATCGACAAGTACAACTGCTCGGATATTCTCGGTCCCGACTTCGTGTGCCAAGATGAGGACTTCCTGCATGCCGAGCGACCATCCAGCCACGACCGCAGGTGCCCCGCCAAGGTGCCCGAGCAGTTCCCCTATATCGAGCGCCCGACGTGAAGGATGGTACCCATGCGTCGGCTTCTCGGAACGGCCCTGCCCGCGAGGATCGAGAGAGACGACCCGATACGTCGAGCCAAAATGCCGAATCTGATGCTCCCAGATCTCTGCGGGCATGGTCCAACCCGGCACAAACACGAGGGTCGGACCGGAGCCCGATTCCAGGTAGTGAAGCTCGACACCGTCGCTCGTCGTGAAATGGCCGCTCTTGAACTCCTCTTGAGCACATGTTGGCCTGACGCCCAACGTGCACATGGAGAGGAGCAATGTGGCGACGATGACTATACGCATTCTCATGGCGTTTATCTCCATCTTCGACCGAGGTGCATCAAATAAGGCGCTGGGCTCAGGCGTTGGCGAGGGGGCAAGAACCTCGATGTCAAACGGTGCGGCAACAGGGATCATGGTCGGTAGAGAGGGTGGGAATGTCAAATGCGCCCAAGTCTTCCGGTTATGGACACCAACTCTGACAAGTCGGCACGACAACAAAGCCCCGGCCTGCATCGCAAGCCGGGGCTGTAAGCCAAAGGGGTAACGAGCTAATCTCGCCACCCCCTTGCTTGACTCTCAGAGATTCGGAACTATAAACTAAAGCCCGTAATCACTGGAAGGCCAGGATGCCGCTCTATGCGAGGCACCCCGAAGGCTTACCTCGTCTCGTCCGGCTGGGTCAGCGCGGTGTGAGGCGGTAGTAGAGGGTGAGGTTGCCTAGAGGCAGCGCCGTCCACCCTGAACTCTCTGCAGGGACGGGCCCGTCGGAAGCGTTCAGTTTGATTTGGATGATGTAGAGTTCGTTCCGGCAGGTGCCCGAAGCCAGCTTTGAGCCGCCGTCTCCACCGACCAGCGCTTTCTCGGCCCCGTCGATGCAGTACACCACCGGAGACGCGGGCGAAGGGTAGTCCGGCCAGATCAACGGCCAGATGTCGTAGCCCTCGTGCCTGAGACCGTTCTCATCGGTGTACGGCACCGCGGGGGGTGCCAAGTCATGCACGTGCCAGTTGTTCCACGAGCCGCGCGCGCTCATTTTCGCCGCGGCTGCGTCGCCCGCCGTGGCCACCACAGATTCCGGAGCGACGGTGCTATCGCAGGCCGAGATAAAGAGCCCCGACATAGTCAGCGCCAGCAGGGGTATCAATAACGTGTTGTGGCGGCGAACCGCCGGTAGAATTGCTCGCATTGAGGTCATCTCCAGTATAGAAAGGAATGATATACGGTGCCCACTGCCGCCGGTCCCTACACGAGATGACGGGGCTACCCTGACAATACGCCGTTCTGAAGCGGGTGACAAATTCCCCCGTCAGGGAGCGACGCCTACAATACGACTGAAGGCCCTCACCGCCCCCCAGCCGCCCGGTCTGCTGGGGGTGACTCTTCGAGTACGGGCTCGGCTTGCTGTTGCTGTCGTAAATCTGTAGCTTAAACATCGACAGAGCAGCTGAAGGCTGCCTACAAAACCGCCGACAGCATGAGGGAGAAACTGACCTCTTTATAGCATGAGGTCTGATTGCAGACGGACTTAAAATCCGTTGGGGCATACGCCCCGTGTGGGTTCGAGTCCCACTCCCGGTACAGGGGGAAGAGGTAGAAAATGTGGATTTTCAGGCCCCAACGGCCTTCTAAGATCCGCCCAAGTCTACCCT
>JABDKH010000181.1 GCA_013002345.1 Rhodothermales bacterium | reverse complement strand
TGCCCATTTCTGTCGGGAGAAGACCGAGGACGGCGAGTACTACGCGGACGAGGACATTGCCGACCACATGGCCTTTCTCATGCTGGCCGCGCACGACACCACCACCAGCGCCTCGACCATGGCCGCCTATTACTTGAGCAACGATCGGGCCCTCCAGGACGAGCTCGCCGCCGAGGTCCGGGCCTGGCCCGACGAGCTCAGCTTCCAAACCGTTTTTCATTCCACGAACCCGCTCATCTGCGTCTTCTACGAAACCATTCGCATGCACCCGCCGGTGCCCCTCTTCCTCCGTCGCAGCATCCGGGAGTGCGAAATCGGCGGCGTCCGCGTTCCGCCCGACACCATGGTCTGTATCCCAGGCAACTTCATCCACCGGCTTCCCGACTGGTGGAACGATCCCAACCGCTTCGACCCGTCGCGATTCTCCGACGAAGTCGCCGAGCACCGCAAACACAACTTCATGTGGATCCCCTTCGGCGGCGGCGCCCACAAATGCATAGGTATGCACTTCGCGCGCATGCTCTTTCTGCTCACCTTCCGCGAGGTTCTCGGGCGCTACCGTATCGAGTTCGCGAAAGACGGCTACTTCCCGGCGAAGCTACAGCACTTTCCGTTTACGCGGCCGCTCGATGGGCTGCCGGTGCGGTTGGTGCCGCGCTGACTCAAAACAGCGTGTAGATGAACGGCGCGGCGGCGGTTCCACCGAGGACCACGAGCAGCCCAAGCAGCAGAATCGAGATGATGATCGGGGCCAACCACCACTTCTTGTTGGCCTTGAGAAAGCCGATGAACTCGCCGACGAGGCCGCGCTGCTTGCCAGATGCCTTCGCTAGGAATTCGTCGTCGCCTTTGGGGTTTTCATCTTTCGACATGGTCGTCTCTCAATACTGATGGAAGTAGCTCTCTTTGTCTCGCGCTGGAGGCGCCTCCGCCCAGTAGCTAGGCGCGTTCGGCTCGTAGCCCCGGTGCATCGGGTCCTTCCCGAAAATCCGGAATAAGACCGCGATAGGTCCAATTATCAGGAAAAACAGCGTCCCCATGATCACGTAGGAAAGTACGAAGCCGATGGGAAAGGCCAGCACGGTCAACCCCACGTAGAGAATACGGTTGGCCCTCGGAGCGACCAGCGAGAGCAAGGCTGCAATCGTTCCGAGCGCCGCAAAGGTCGTCACCAGGGGCATCCGTGCGTCACCCAAACCGAACGAGAAAATCAGCTTCTCGTAGTATGCGAGGGCCGCGAGGATGCCAAAACCGACGAATGCGATCCAGCCAAACTGTCGAAGGGTCTTCGTGTCGGGATTGAAGTTGATTTCGACGAGCTTGCTCATGACTAATCCAGTGCGAACTGCTTCAAGTAGGCCTCTTGATCGATGACCTTCGCATTCGGTTGCTCCGTCTTCTTGAGCACGAAGTTGTCGACGACGAGAACGTCCATGTTGGTGCCCAGGAAACAACGATACGCGTCCTCGGGCGTGTTCACGATCGGCTCTCCGCGCACGTTGAAGCTGGTGTTGATCAACATGGGGCAACCCGTTTTCGCTTTGAACGCCGACAGTATTCCAGAAAACCGGGGATGCCGCTCGCTGTCGACCGTCTGCACGCGCGCCGAGCAGTCGACGTGTGTGATCGCAGGAACGACCGAACGCTTCTGATGGAGCTTATCCAAGCCCGTAGCTGCTTGATCGATTTCGAGGCGCTTGTCCTGCTTGACTGGAGCGACCAGGAGCATGTAGGGGCTGTCTTCGTTTGGACGCATCTCGAAGAACTCATCGACGTCCTCACGCAGGATCGAAGGTGCGAACGGCCGAAACGACTCGCGGAACTTGATCTTGAGGTTCATGGTCGACTGCATTTCCGGCGACCGGGCATCACCGAGAATCGACCGGCTGCCGAGCGCCCTCGGCCCGAACTCCATCCGTCCCGCCATGTGGCCCACGACGTTCTGGTCGGCGAGCAAGCCTGCCACCGCGTCGCACAAACCTTCCTCGGTTTCGTAGTGCTCGTACGCGGCGCCCTGGGAGTCGAAATAGGCGCGTGTCTCCTCTTCGGAGTAGTGCGGGCCCAGCAGCGAGCCGTGCTGCACGTCCTTGCCTTGGTTGTCCCGCGGCTTGTCGACCAGTTGATACCAGGCGAACAGCGCGGCTCCAAGCGCACCACCAGCGTCACCCGCAGCGGGCTGGATCCAAATCTCGTCGAACGGCCCCTCTCGCAGCACCCGCCCGTTGGCAACGCAGTTCA
>JABDKH010000180.1 GCA_013002345.1 Rhodothermales bacterium | reverse complement strand
AAGGACGACAAGAAGCCCCCGTTCAAGCCGTGGAAGGATGTCCTGGAGGACACGAAGGCAACGGACGGATTCTTCAAGACCCATCTCAAGCGTGACAACACCTTGTACGTTGAGATTCCGCCTGCTCGACTGGACAAGGAATTCGGTCTTGTGATGCACTTCTCTCGCGGAGTGGGCGTTTTCAACCTGCACGACGGCCTTCCGTTGAGTGATACCAGACTCATGCGCTTTGAGCGTCATGGCGACAAGATCTACCTGGTTCATGTGAATCACCGTCTGAAAGCTGCAAAGGGCTCACCGATGGAGAACTCGCTGAACGACAACCGGGGCAACTCGATTGTGTCTGCGTTCGACATCGCCAGCGAAGACAGTGCAAGCAAAGCCCTCCTGATTGACGCAACGAGTTTCTTCGTTTCTGACTATGCCAGACTCGCGGATCAGGTCAAACCGTACTTCAACAAGAAACCGGTATCGTTCGACAAGAGCCGGAGCTATGTAGATGTTGTTCAGGGCTTTCCGAAGAACGTCGAGATCGATGCGCTTCTCACACTGAAGGCGAATGATCCCCCGGCGGCGAGTTCGGCGGGGGTGTCTGACTTCAGATCTATTCCGGTGGGTGTGCGCTATTCGATTTTCGATCTACCCGAGAATCCGATGACGCCGCGGCTCGGGGATGATCGCGTTGGCTACTTCCTGGATGCCGTCAAGGATTTCTCCCGCGATCGCGAGTACTCGCCATACGTAGCGTATATCAATCGGTGGCGCCTGGAGAAGAAGGATCCGTCCGCGGAGATATCCGAACCGGTCAAGCCCATCGTCTACTACGTCGATCGGAGTGTGCCGTACGAGTACAGGAAGTACGTGAAGGCGGGCATCGAAGCGTGGAACAAGGGTTATGAGGCGGCGGGATTCAAGAATGCGATCGTTGCGAAAGACGCGCCACCCGATAGTGTTAACTGGAGCGCGGAAGATATCAGGTATTCGACGGTGCGATGGACGGCCGCCCATTCGATGGGCTATGCAATTGGCCCATCACAGAGTGATCCGCGCACCGGTGAATTGTTGAATGCCGACATTCTTATTTCGTCGACGTTCGTTCGTGGCTGGGCGAACGAGTATGCACAGATGATCGCGCCAGAGACCATGTTCGACAGGTACCGTGCGGCGGAGGAGGCCCAGACGCTTCTTCCACCCGGAATAGCAGAGCGTATGTGCCTTGCTGAAATGGGCAAGAGTCATCAACTGGGCCTGCAGCATGCGGCGCTTGCAGCACTGGGTGTAGTTGACGGCGCGAAGCCTTTACCTGATGAAGTCCTTGGCGAGGCGCTGAAGGACTTGATCATGCATGAGGTGGGTCACACGCTTGGACTCAGGCACAACTTCAAATCGTCGTCAGCGGTGCCGTTCGATCGACTGAACGACAAGGACTTTGTTCGAAAGAACGGTCTGGCCACATCGGTGATGGATTACAATCCGACGAATATTGCGGTGAACCCGTCCGAGCAGGGCCACTACAACAATGTCGAGGTTGGCGCCTACGACGTGTGGGCCATACAGTACGGATACTCGCCGACCGTGGTGCAGGGCGGCACGAACGGCGATTCAGGAAGCATGGCGGTTCCTGCCGAACAGGAAAAAACAATGCTCGGCCGCATAGCGTCGCGGGCCGCAGAGCCGTTGCTGGCGTACAACACCGACGAGGATACGCACCTGGGTCCGATGGGCGTTGATCCCAGTTCGAATGCATGGGATCTGTCAGGGGATCCCATGGCGTTTGCGCAGAGTCGCCGTGAACTGGTTGACCGCATCCAGCCGCATATCGAAGAGCGGATGATTGCTGACGGCGACGCCTATTCGCGTCTGCGCGGAGCGGTAGGCAGACTCGTGTTCGAGCGCGTGTTTTCCACTGTACCGCTGACGAAAACGGTTGGCGGACTGTACTTCGCGCGCGATCACAAGAACGACCCGAATGCCAGGGATCCGTTTACTCCGGTGTCAGCGGCTCGGCAGAGAGAGGTGATGGACTTCATCGCCGACAATGTGTTTGACGCGGATGCGTTCGAATTCGATGCGGAGCTGCTTAACAAGCTCGCACCGAATCGTTTGTCGCACTGGGGTACCGGCTACAGATCGACGCCGGTCGACTTTCCGATTCATGCGATGGTAGCGGGCGGGCATGCTCAAATCCTGGGAGAGCTTCTGGACAACGGGCGGTTAACGAGGATGATCGACAACGGAGTGAGAACGTCCCCCGCAGATGTTTACACCGTGTCGGAGTTCCTGGCCAAGCTGACGACTGAAATCTGGACCGAGGTGCAGAATCCGTCATCGCCGCAGGCGGCCAACAGCTTCCGCCGCAACTTGCAGCGTATGTACGTCGATCATTTGACGCGCATCATGCTGGATGTCCGACCAGCACCGACGTCGCGTCCGGCCCCGGAGGATGCCAGGTCGCTCGCTCGACTTGAGCTGACCGAATTGTCGGGACGCATCGGCCAGGCGCTGCAGTCGTCCTCGCTGGATCGGACGATGCGGGCGCACTTGATGGAGTCGAAGGTTCGCATCGACGAGATGCTCGACGTGACCATGACCGTCAAGGCGAAGTAGAGCGATTGCAAAGATCTCGTATCAGGGAGCTCCGCGTGCGTTGTGCGTGGGGCTCTCTGTGTTCAGGCCCGGCACCGTCGTGGGCGGGAGATCCAACTGTGATACAGGGCACAGGGTTTGCCCCCGCCCAGTGTGTAACACAAACGCACTCGATTCGTACGAAACGGCATTATTGGCGACGTCATTGGAGTACGATTGATGAATTACACGATTATCGTTAAGGCGCCGCGAGGACATCTTCGGAGACAATGTCGACGCACCAGCGATGGGCGCTACATCTTCTTCGAGGGTGTCAGACCAAGGCGAGAAGTTATGGAGATGGCGCGACGTGCGGCCGATTTCGCGGAATCGGTACACGTCGTATGGAATTCCACGCGAACCCTCTCGCGTGGATGGAGATTGACTCCGTCCGCGATGAGCCAGGCTTACTAGCCGACTCTGAACCCCAGGCCTGCAGGCACAATCTGGCAGACCGGCTGTGGTTTCGACTAGCGGTTCAGGACGGCGGTCATCTGGACAACCGCCTTCACATGGACGTCCGTTGACCGCGGTGTGCGGGGGTTGGTGCGAAGTGAAAGCGTTCCGACCGTCTGTGCGCTGGAGGCCAGCGAAAGCCAGCTGTCCGGTTGCTGAAATGTAACGGCAGAGGATTCCAGTGCGGGAGCCGGGTCCGTTATCGACACGATGATCTCCTCGTCCGGGGTCCGCGTCAGCAACATCTTCCACTCGGAGAAGTCGTCGAGTGTAGTGCCAGGTGGATTCTCAATACTCACGTCGAAGGCTTCGACGGCAATTTCGCGCAGGTCTCCGACTGTTGCGCCGCTGTTTTGAATTTCGGCGAGCAAGACGGTCGCGAACGCTTCATCCGACGACGATACGAGAGTCTGCCCGACGGTAGCTTCGTCAGTCGAAAATCGAAAGTTGTATTCTCCCGTGACGGAAACGCGTGTACCGACGACGTCCATGGTTCGCACGTCACTCCAGATTCCAACAGACTCACTATTGCGTGCACGTACGCGCCATCTGGCCACTCCCAATTCGGTCAGTTGGTCAACATGCACCGTGTCGGAAACGAGTTCAGCGTCGTTTGCTGACGGATAGTCGTCGTACTCGATTGCGATTTCGTAGAACGATGCTTCATCGACCGGCTCCCACGAGAACTCCACCAGCGACTGAGCGGGAAAACTTGCGGCTTCCGTAGGTCCGCGAAGCGTGGGTGCAACCAGCACCGAACTCGCGTTGCCGGTCGAGTCGCAGCCGCTGACGCTGACAAGCGCGATCGCAAGAATCGCAAGCGAGAGTATGCGCGTGGTGAGCATTGAAAGGAAGTGTGATCGTGTCTGTTTATATCGACGTGATCTGGCGTTTGCTTTACGAACGAGACGAACTACGGCGGGAAACAGCCTATTCCTGAGGAAACAGGGACAGGTCAATGCCCGGTATCAGTCGCAGCGCGTTCTTGTAATAGAGATGGCGAAGGACTTCGTCGGGCAGATCCAGTCCGTAGATCTTCCAGTGTGCATGCCGTTTGCGATAGTAATCGAAGTATTCGTCAGCCGTCTCGAACGCCCGGAAGTAGACATGGTATTCGTCCGGTGCCCACGCGTCTTTGCCGAACATCACTCGGTCCTGGTACTTGATCAGAAACTCGCGGGCTGATCGTGGTTGGCGGCCGAGTTCCGCGAGAACGGCACCCGTTTCTGTGTAGACATTCGGGAGTTCGTCAAACAGTTGTCCCAGGCGACCGAGGTCATTGCCAAGCCATCCGAGGTGGGCATTGATGAAAGTCGTTTCGGGGTGTTTGCGGAATACGTTGTGTTGCTCGGCGATCATCTGCTCCCACGACGGATACTGATCGGGCGGGCGATGTCGCTCCGGCCGCTGCTTCAGCTCCAGCCACCGCTCGTTGAATCGATCGTGTGGTTCGAAGAGTGGGGCCGGCTCGGCCGTGTGAATCAGCACGGGGATCCCGAGATCGCCGCACTTTCTCCAGACGGGATCTATCCGCGGATCGTCAACCGCAATAAGCTCACCGCTTGAGTCCACGACGCTCAGGCCAAGGCTCTTGTAGATCTTCAGGCCGACAGCGCCATTGTCAACGTCTCGTTCAAGTTGCGCGACTGTTCGCTCGGCCCAGTCCGGCTCGTCGATTCCGTCGAAGCTGATGTTCGCGAAGTGGAGAATGCGACCGGGATACGTGGAGCGAACTTTCTCAGCCGCGCCTACCAGATCTTCGCCCGACCTCCCACTCAGGTTGATCAAGACCGCGAGATTCAGCGAGTCCATATTCAAGACGAGCGTGTCGAGACGTCCGGCTGACCAATCAGCCATGCCCCATTGATGGCTGTGGACCTCAATGAAAGGGTAGCGGGCCTTCGTGACTTCATGCTGCGGAACCACGAGCGTTGATCGCGGCTCGTAATCCTCGGTTGACATCTGTTGTTCCTGGCCGCAGGCGGCGGCAACGAACATCGTGCAGGATAGAAGGAGTGCCGGCAGGCTGATTCTCATACGATTGTCCAATTGGTCGTGGCGCACTGATGGTGGAAGTTAGTGCCGTCTCAGGAACGATTCGAGCCGATGACCTCCAGGGAGCCGTTGGCATCACGACGGCGCAACCAGCAATTGAGTCTCAGCGGGTTGGCTGGTGAGGCCCATCAGTCAGCCGTTTCGGGAAATCGAAATCGTCGACTCGTAGCACGAGAGTACGGCATCACAGTCTACGGAGCTGTGGGTCACGACGAGAATGGATTCGTGGTCACGACCACCCGCTGGTTCATGATCGCCGGCCACCGTAAGGGTTCAGGACCGCGATCCTATGGCACTCGAAGCGTGACGGGCAGGTTCGTGGCCAGTGAGGATCGCTGGGAATTGCGAAGCGGGTGGTGTCGGCCACGGTGAAGGGTCGGCGGCAACGCTGGTAACCCGTGAATACCTGAAGCAGGTCTGGCAGTCGCCGCTAGTATTGATTCGGTTCGCCGTACGCGTCGAGGTCGTTTGGGGCCCTACGGATTCAACTCAAACGTGTATGTCTGGCCATCCCAGGCTTCGAAATGGATTATCACGGGCATGACCTGGCCATCCGGTCCAGTTGTCAGTCGAAGGATAGGCCACAGGTCGAAGGCCAGATCTCGTTCGAAATAGGCGTCGCAGAGTTCGCCGCGGTCGTCGTGATCGAGGATCAACCGTGCTTGAGGAGGGAACGACTCCATCAATCCACCCACCATGTACAGATTGAGTGGGTGATCCGGGCTGCATCCGCTGAAGCCGACTCTGAGCGAAAGAACTTGAGCGCGCAGATCGATGGCATCGACTGCATACTGGTCGAGCGAGAGGCTGTCCGTCGATTCGATGAAATACACGGGTGGCAATTGCAGCGAGTTCGTCCAGCCGAAGTCGGCGTGCAGGAAGCTCTGCACGTTTCCGTCCGATCCCCCGAGTATCACAACCTCGAGTGGGTTCGACGTTGTGGGTTCGACGGGTGCGAACGTCGGCGGCGGCATAGCCCAGAGGCTGTAGAGGCCGGTTTCACGCACTGGGATAGCGTAGTGTCCGTCGCCGTCCACAGAAACGACCCGATCCGAGAGACCGGGACCCGCCACATGTATCCATCCTCCTCCGAAGGGAGGCTCTCCTTCATCGTAGCGGCCATTGCGGTTGTTGTCTGAGTAGTACAGTCCGGCAATGCGCGGCCGGTCAGGGCTTAGCCCGAATCGCGCCTGAACATTGAAAGCGAACGAAACTCCGGTGGGATCCATGAACACGATCAGCTTTTCGCCCGACAGCTCGCCGGGGGTAAGCACGTTATCGGCGCCAAGCAATTCAGAGTAGTTGTAGCCATACAAGCATTGATCGGTGACCGGGAACGGGACCACCGTAAGCGTCGAGTCGCCGGGGCAGGTTGTCCAATCGGGATTGTCCCAGGCCGGGGCCACGGACGATGGCTGGAATCCGCTAAGAACGATTTCGGCCGGTGCGTACAACGAACGTTGGTCGACGTTACGGACGCCGACGGCCATGGCTACGTCGCCGGATCCCGTTGCCGGTCTCACGAAGCGACCCACGAGCTCGATCCGGACAGGGATGCCGTCCGTAGTGACGATCTCGAGTTGCTTGAGAAGAATGACGTTCGCGCCGGGATCGATCTGGCCTTCGAATTCGCCGAGCCCGTCGCGCGCGCCGTCGATATCGGGTTCAGTCGACTGCAGACAGCCCACTGTGGTGGTCGCGAGAATGGCGACGATCGCAAGTTTGCCGACGATGGAGCGAAAGTGGCCTGGATTCAATGATAGAGCGTTCATGGCGGCCTCGCCTTACGTGGTTCCGGAATTCTCGACAACGTAAATGACGCTGCTATATACGCAAAAGAAAAGCCGTTTCGTCCTGTTTTTTGGGCCGGACGGAAGACTACGTGGCGTGGGGAGTGTTTTTGACGCGGTGAGCAGGTGTGGCCGCACAGCTACCGCGATTCGGGGTCCGGGGCGGCGCACGACTACGGCCTAAAGGACGCTCAATTCGATCCGGTAGGAGACGGTGACAGGGCCCCTGGTCGCTGAGGCAGGTCGGGGAAAACCCGGTATGCAAGGGCGCTCTCGGGAAAGAAAATGACCCACGCCGTCAGAATGATCAACATGAGATCGACGTACAGCGACTTGTGATCCTGATACCACATTTCGAGTGCGCCCTTGTAGGTGAAGACATAGTCGCGGTAGAAGGCACGCGGATCCATCCCGGAGTCTGTCACAAGCTTCTCTTCGTCGCGGAATATGACCGAACCAATTCCAGTGATCCCCGGTCGCGATTCGTAGACACGTTCCTGAACCTCGGGTGCGTACTGTTCAAAACTCACCGGCATGAGTGGGCGCGGGCCGACGAAACTCATGTCGCCTATAAGTACGTTTACAAGCTGGGGCAACTCGTTGAGTTTGGTGAGTCGAAGAAACTTGCCGGCAGTCGTAATGCGGGGATCGTTGCGCAATGTTATTTCGCCACCGGACATGTTGGGTGAATCCTTCAGCATCGTGGCAAATTTCCATATGCTGAATTTTCGATTCTGGAATCCGACTCGGTCCTGGAAGTAAAACACCTCCCCTTCGTCCGTCAGCTTCAATATCAGCACAAGCGGAAGGAGGAGAGGTAGCAGTACTAGCAACAAGACAAGTGCCACTACGACATCGAAGACCCTCTTTGTAAATTCGTACATCGTTGTATTCAAATCTGATAGACTGGACGTGGTAAGCGGGCCCTCACATCTTTTGGTCCAGCGACTTGCCCGTCTCAATATGATCGAATCCCGGCACCAGATGACCAAGCACCTCAACGACCTCGGCCTTCGTGGTTTTCTCGCCCTCGAAGAGCGATTCAAGGTGCTTGATCAGGTTTTCGATCTCTTCCCGTTTACGCCTCTTCGCATTCTTGACGACGCCCAATTCCTTGAACCTCTCGACGTCGATCACCTCAGCACGAGTGTAGAACTCTTCGAACGGCTTCTCCCCGGAAGTGTCACTTTGAAAGAAGAAGACCGGGTAGGTCGAAGACTCCGGGCCCAACTCCGCCGCCGCTGACCGCGCCTCCTGTTCTGACGAGCATTCGTCATGCGTATACCCTGCGTACTCCCGGAGGAAATCGACGGCGATGTCGGCAAATGTTTTCATTTGCGTCGGGTCGAGTTTTGGGAAGAAGATGTCTCCTGATTCACCCAGAACGCAGGCGAGCAGACAAAGCTGGCCAGACTCTTCGGGTGACACAAAGTACCGCCGTACGTCGCGGGGAGCGGAAAGCGGTTGCTGCTTGACCATCCGTTCGATAAAGCCGTACAGCAGACTTCCGTTGCTGAAGGCTACGTTCGCGAAACGGGCTGTTGTGATAGGCATGTCCGCCGAGTACGCCAGAATGGTCTCTTCCATCAGCTTCTTGCTGGCGCCCATCACATTGACCGGGTTCGCGGCCTTGTCTGTGCTCACGCAGAAGAAATGTTGCGGGGGAGAGGGAATGAGCAAATCCAGCAGCCTCTTTGCCTTGATAATGTTGTTCTCGATCATCGCCTCGATCGAAAACTGATCCTTCTCGCTGCGTACGTGCTTATGCGCCGCAAAATTGGCAACGATGTCGAAAGGCCCCTTGTCGCGAAATACCTTCTCAAAAACACGCCCACCGAAGTCAATCGGGTATGTGAGATACTCTTCGGGTATCTGCAGGTCGAATGAGCTGCGGAGATCGCGAGTGAGCTCCGTAAGACCGTTCTCATTTGTGTCAATCACATACAGGCTGCGAGGGCGGTACTTTAGAATCGCGTGTATAAATGACGACCCGATTGTTCCGGCCCCTCCGATCACGAGTACGGAACGGCCGCCTATTCTCTCATTTAGCAGGTCCCGGTTGCGCTCGAGATCGGTCGCAAAGAGACTCTCCTGGCGCTCGGTGACGTAGGTTGCGATAAAGTCTTGAAGACGAAAGCGACTCATGCCAGCATTTTTGATCGATACCATCAGGTTGATTCTGAGATGTTCTTGTAGAAGTCTCGGATTGTCTCGGACACCAGCGCCATGTCTTTGTCTGTCAGTCCAACAGAGCTGGGGATACTGACGCACTGCTTGTAGATGTCGGCGGAATGATCCGACTGACTCACGTAGACTGCATTCTTGTACATCGGCAACTGGTTCATTGGCATCCAGAACGGCCTTGACTGGACTCCCCGCTCGTTCAGGAATTGGAGGAGCGGTCTCATGTGGTCGGTGGCAAACGTGAATAACCAGGAATTTGCATCTACATCAGGTGCCACGGTTTGGAACTTGATGTCTCCGACGCCAGCCAGACTAGTCCGGTAGAAACTATCCATTGCCTTCTTGCGCTCAAGGAACTCCGGAAACTGTTCCATCTGCGCAACGCCGATGGCGGCCAGCACATTTACGAGTCGATAGTTATAGCCCGTCTCGTCGTGAATGTAGTCGTCAACACTCACTTTGGCCTGCGTGCTAAGGTGTTTCGCGCGACTGGCGAGCGCCTCATCGTCGGTTACGATCATGCCGCCGCCGCCGGTGCTAATGATCTTGTTACCGTTGAAGCTGAAGCAACCAAACTGACCAAACGTTCCCGCATGCGTGCGCCGAAGGCGGGATCCGAGGGCCTCTGTGGCGTCCTCCACGATTGTGAGCCCGTAGCGTTCCGCGACCTGCACGAGCCGGTCCATATCGACCATGTTGCCCAGGACGTGCACAGGCATTATCGCCCGTATGGCATGGCCGTCAGACGTGAGGATGCACGTGCCGTCGGTTGCCTGGTGAGTCCGATCGTGAAGGAACTCCTCCAGCAGGTCTACATCCATTTGCCATGTCCGAGGATCGGCATCGATCAGGATCGGACTTGCCCCGGTATAACTGACCGCATTTGCACTCGCCACGAACGTAATGTTCGGCAGAATGACGTAGTCATCTCGTTTCACCCCCAGGATTCTCAGGCACAAATGAAGGGCAGATGTTCCATTCATGCAGGCCACTCCATACCTGGCCCCCGTGTATTCCGCAATTGCGTCCTCGAACCGCGCGACATAAGACCCAGCGGACGATATCCAGCCGGTATCCAGACAGTCCTTCACGTATTGCCATTCATTGCCGCCGATATGTGGTACGGACAGTGGAATCATTGAATAATCCGGTCAAGGACTCAGTGAAAGGACGACGTTCGAGCCGGAGGTGGCACCACTATAGTATTCGTCCCGGGTTGCCGACGACCTTAGCGCCATCCGGTAGATTTCTGATGATAACAGAACCCGCTCCAATAACGCAGTTCGCACCAATATTGAGGCCTTCCTTTACGACGGCGTTGGCGCCCACGAAGGAGAACTCGCCGACGCGAACGTTTCCAGCAAGCACTGCGCCGGGTGCGATGTGTGCGAAGTCGCCGACGACGCACTCGTGCTCGACGATGCATCCCGTGTTGCAGATCACACCGTCTCCAATTCTGACAAACGGATTGATCATGGAAGATGGACCCACCATCGATCCCGCGCCAATGTCGACTGATGACGATACGACGGCGTCCGGATGTCGGATAGAAAGGGGTACCGAAACACCTCGTTCTGCCAATGACTCGGTTACCTGCTGGCGCCGGTAGTTGTCGCCAATGGCCACGAAATAGTCATTGTCACGGAGGTGCTCCAGTCCTTCCTCACTGATTTCGTGTCCAAGGAATGGAATTCCGAGGTAGTTGCCCGGCCGGGGTTCGAGATCGCAATACCCCGCGAGTAAGCGACCAAGGCGATTAAGAATCTCGGCGACCACGTATGCGTGACCAGAGCAGCCGATTAGAACAACCTTCCTCATGACGCAATCGCTTGGAGATGTTTCACGTACCGCTCCGCAAGCATATCGCGATCGAAATGTGCCCGGGCATACGCGTGGCCGGCCTGCCCCTGTTTGAGTCGAATGTCTACGTCCATATCGGCGTAAGCAGCAACCTTCTCTGCAAAATCATTCGGGTTCTCGGGCTCCACGTACGCGCCGCACTCGGCGTCGACAACAAGTTGCCGGGAGACACCGTCGATGGCCATCAACACAGGCCGGCTGCACGCCATATAGTCAAAGGTCTTATTGGAATAGACCGTCTTGAACGCATCCACCTTCTTGAGCACGGACGCTCCAATGTCGGCAGCTGCAATGTATTTGAACACTTCGTCCTTTGACACCGGATCAACAAACTCTACGTTATTCAACTGAAGTTCGTGCGCTTTCTCCTGGAGCCACTCCTTTTGCATACCCGTGCCGACGAGCACGAAGTGCACATCATTTCTATCGATGAGGAGTCTCGCTGCCTCAAGCATCTGAATCAAGTGATTGGCTACTCCGTGGGCGCCCACATAGAT
>JABDKH010000179.1 GCA_013002345.1 Rhodothermales bacterium | reverse complement strand
CCGCTCTGCCATGATGCGGAACGCGTTCTCGACCATGACGACCGCCCCGTCAACCATCATTCCTATACCGACCGCCAGGCCCGCCAGCGACATCAGATTCGCGGATAGACCCGCTTCGCCCATGAAGATGAACGCGATCAGCATGGCCAGCGGGAGCGCCGTTATCACAACCAACGCCGAGCGGAGTTCGCCAAGAAACAGGAACAGCACAATTGCAACGAGGATAGACCCTTCGATAAGCGCCATAACGGCCGTATTGATTGCTTTGTCGACGAGATCGGTTCGTTCGTAAACGGGCCGCAATACGACACCCTCCGGAAGAGCATCGTTGACGATCTCCACCTTGTCCTTCACGGCATCGACCACGTTCGCAGCGTTCTCTCCAATTCGAGACAACGCCATGCCGAGAACGACCTCTTCACCATCCCTCGTCACCGCGCCAAATCGCAGTGCGGGACCTTGTACAATCGTCGCTATGTCGCGCAGGTAAACAGGAACACCATCCTCTACAGAGATGACCATTGACCCGATGTCATGTTCGTTTTCTACCAGTCCAAGTCCGCGCACCAAGTACTGCTCCGCTCCAATATCGATATACTGTCCACCAACCTGGCGATTGTTGGCCTCTATTACCTCCATGACCTCGCGGAATGTCAGGCCGTACTTGATGAGGTTGAGTGGTTCGATGACGACCTGAAACTGCCGCTCCTGACCGCCCCAGGACATGACATCGTCGACGCCCGGCGCAGTACGCAACATGAGCCGAACCGTCCAGTCGTGCAACGTACGAAGGTCCATATCCGTGATGGTATCCTTGAGCTCTGCGTCTGCGCGCTCCAACGTGTACCAGAACACCTGCCCCAGCCCGGACGTGTTGGGTCCCATTTCCGGCGTACCGTAGCCTTCCGGAATCCGGTCCCCAACCTCCTGCAGCCGCTCCATAACCAATCGTCGCGCGAAGTAGATGTCCATGTCGTCTTCGAAGTAGACGGCGACGTAAGACAACCCGAACAAGCTTACAGAACGAATCTCCTGCACTTTTGGTAGTCCCGCCATGCCGGACTCGATCGGGAACGTGAGCAGCTGCTCCACGTCCTCGGCAGCCAGCCCGGGCGATTCTGTGTAGATATTGACTTGTGCCGGCGTCACATCCGGAAACGCATCAATCGGGACGGTAACGATGGCACGCCAGCCGAGAAAGGCGACGACACCGAACGTGACGAGGACCAGGAATTTGTACCTCAAAGAGGCTTCAACCAGTCGGTTTAGCATGTCAGCCTCCTAGTGTCCGTGACCTTCGCCGAGGGTCGCCTTCAACAGGAGCGACTTCAGATGGAAGATGCCTCCTGTCGCTATGTCATCGCCTTCGACCAAGCCCTGTCGGATTTCGGTCCAGCCGCCGGCAGATCTACCGGTCAATACAGGTTGAGGATGAAACTCGTTGCCACGTTCCAACCGGAACACGGTTGGCGCGCCATTGATCAGCGTTATCGCGTCGTCAGAAATCGCCAGGACCGTCGGCCCTTCGCCGGTACTGATCTCCGCCTCCACAAATTGCCCCGGATGCAGATGATCGTCCGTGTTATCGACTTCGATACGAAGTCCCTGGCGTCGAGTAGTCTCATCGAGCTGGTGATGCAGCTGTACGACACGGCCCTCAATCCAGTGATCTTCCCCGTGGGCAATCCGCACGGGAGCCCCGATCTCGAACTCGGTCAGATCGCTCGGTACAGTGCTGGCCTCGACCCATAATGTCGATTCATCGCTGATCCTGAAAAGCACGCGCCCTGGTTCTATTAACTCGCCGATGATGAAGTTGTCGCTAAGAATGGTTCCCTGCTGGGGGGCCAGGAGATCGAAATCACCGGTAGCAAGCGCCGCGTCTCCTGACGCAAGCATCTGGTTGGCCTCGTCGATGGTCATTCCGTACGCCAACACTTTCGCGAATGCCTGTCGTCTCGCGATCTCGGCTTCTGTGTACCGGCGCTCGGAGACTGCCTGTTTGCCAAGGGAGCTAACGCGCTGCCATTCAGAATCGGCGAGAATGAGCCCGCCCTGCGCCTCGGCCATTTCGACGCTCGATAACGTAGCCATCCTTTGATTCGCGTCAACGACGTCGCCGAGCCTGGCGTGTCTCGCGATCACCTGAGCTGTAATTCGGGTTGTCACGTTGGCCGACTGGTACGCATTAACTACTACTTCAGCAGGCATCAAGACCTGTTCAGACAGGGTCCGAAAAGTGACTTGTCCGGTACTTATCCCGGCCACCGTTCTCTCGGCGGCCGTCATGACTACGGACTCGATCTCTTCTTCCTCGTGTCCGTCTTCATCCTGGGCGAAAAGCGGCCATGCCACGCATAGCAATAGACATGCCGCTGAGTATTTGAATGTATTCATTTCGATATTCCTTAGACTTTGCATCGGAGCGCACCAAATCAGTATGTGGTGCTCGTGCCGAGCCAGTTTTCAATTTGTCCTGACGCTGTCAGCCATTCGAACCACGCGCGCCACAATGCTTCACGTAATTCCAGTGCGCTCTCACGTGTGTCCAGGGTCTGCTGGAGCTGCACGAGAAATTCAGTCGTGCTG
>JABDKH010000178.1 GCA_013002345.1 Rhodothermales bacterium | reverse complement strand
GCCATTCAGGGTCCAGGATCGTCACGGGCCTGATCTCGTGCTTACTCAGTTCATCCAGCTGTTCGGCAGCAGAATCGATACGAGCCGACAGCGTGGTCTCGATTTCCGCCACGATCTCGGAGGCCCGTGCGATGCCCTTGAGTCGCAGCAGCCGTTGTTCTCGCGGGCACTCAAGCAGGGAACGGGGATCCGGAAAATGCTCCGCGAGGCGGCCTGCGGCCACACGCCCGACGCCCGGTATGTCCATGAGCGCAAGAATGTATTTCGCGGTATCAGACAATGCCGGGCCCGTTTTGCCTCCTTCGTCGAGTCATTTCGAGACCAAGATAGCCGGTCGGGGCGAGAATGGGCACATACCCGGGATCGGATGGTATCCCGCGCTCTCGCAGACCAGCCGCGTGTCCCGGCCTCTCGTTCGACTCCGCGGCTGCGCGCCTGTGCAGGACCGACCGCAACAGCCGCGACCTGGACACACTGACGAATCCTGCGTCCGAGTTGCTCTTTTGGAGGTGCATCGCAATCTTGAATTCCACCACTCGTGAACTCCACAATGTGCCGATGAACCTGATCGAAAGGGTGAGGGAATGGTTCGGTTCTGATTCCAGGTCTCAGCAGTTCGGATTGCTGCTCAGTGGAGGAGGTGCGCGTGCGGCGTACCAGGCCGGTGTGCTGCGCTACATCGCCGAGACCTTTGAGGACGTCGATTTCGATGTCATGACCGGAGTATCGGCGGGCGCGATCAACACCGCCTATCTGTCTAACACGTGCGGGCCGCTGCGGATGAGCGTCGATCAGCTGGTTCAGGGGTGGGCAGACATTCGTGCCGACAACGTCTTTGCCGCGGAGTCGAGTTTCTCGTTCTTGCGCGGCCTCATGTTCAGAAAGGACGAGGACGAGGAATGGATCGGTAAGGCCCTGCTTGACACGATGCCGCTTCGTGAGTTTCTGACGGTCCAACTCAAGGCGGAGGATGGCAAGCTGAGCTGCATCTCGCAGAAACTTGCCCAGGACCGCCTCAAGGCCGTGGCCGTCGTGACCACAAACTACGCGACGGGGCAGACCGTCACGTGGGTCCAGGGTCGGAACATCAGCAAGTGGGAGCGACCGACCCGGATCGGCATCAACACGACGCTCACGGTTGAGCACATCATGGCGTCGACCGCCCTGCCGCTGCTATTTCCTGCCGTCCGAATCGGCGACGCCTACTACGGCGACGGGGGTATCCGGCTGGCCGCACCGTTGGCGCCGCTTGTACATCTTGGCTGCACGCGCATCATGGCCATCTCCACACGGTACCAGAGGTCGCGTGCTGAAGCGGATGATCCGGCGTTCGAGGGCTACCCGGCGACGTCGCAGATCTTCAGTGTCCTGATGAATTCGATCTTTCTCGATGCCCTCGATCAGGATGCGCTGACGATGGATCGGCTCAACGCGCTGCTGGATCAGCTTCCGGAGTCCCGGCGACTGGGCATGCGACCCATACATCTGCTTGTCATGCGACCCTCGATCGACATAGGCAGGCTGGCCGGTGAGTTCGAGGCCGAGCTCAGCGGAGTCCTTGGAACGATGTCCAGGGGGCTCGGAGGCGGCCAGTCTAAAAGCCCGGACTGGCTGAGCATGCTTCTGTTTGAGCCCCGTTATGTCCAACGACTGATTGAAGTAGGTTACGAAGACGGCCGTCGGCAGCGAGACCGGATCGAGCAGTTCTTCTATTCGCATGAAGTGAGTACGCCGAGGCTGGAGGCGACGCACGTCAGCACATGATGTGGCGGTGCCTGTCGGCGACTACGCCGCTAGGCAGATGCTGGGCGTGCTACGGACTCGTCTCGCGTCTAAAATCCTGCGGTCGCTCTTTCGATGGCGAGGTGCTTGACTTGCCGTTCCCGCCTTCGTACTGATTCAGCGCCTGTCAGGAATCCCCGTGTTCCTGGTACCAACGTGCAACCTGAGCGGGAGCCACTCAGTACACCGACTTACACCCGCAGACTCCAGCACGGCTATGAAGAAAAGCGACTTGCAGTCACCGGACAGTTTCGAGACCATGACGTCGATTGTCTCCTCGATTTTTGAGGAGCTGAACATTGGTCTCTTGATCTATCATCTGGAGCACCCGGACGAGCCTCGCACGCTGAAGCTCATTTACGTAAATCGTGCAGCATCGGACTTCACAGGCGCGGACCTCGTATCTCGTGTTGGCAAGTACATTCTCGACGCTTTTCCGGGACTCGCGGGCTCGGGGCTCCCGAGGATCTATGCCGAGGTCGTGACGTCCGGAAAATCTGTGGACCTGGGCTCATTCGAGTATCCCGGCGACCAGGCTATCGGTCGAAGCTACTATTCGGTGAAGGCGTTCAGGATGCCGGACGCATGCGTCGGGATCGTCTTCGAGAATATCACCGTTCGGAAGCAGGTCGAAGAACTCGTCAAGAAAGAGATGGGCAGATAGGACTGTGTCCTGTCGATTTGCCGGTCGGACTTGTTCACGAGCGTCGTAACGCAAAAAGCGCCGCCTCCTGCGGAGACGACGCTTCTCGTTCGGTCGCCGTCCTGTCCGGACTACGACTCAAGCTGGGCGTCGAGTGTGACCTTCGCGTTCAACACTTTCGACACGGGGCAGTTGACCTTGGCTGTGTCCGCGGCTGCAAGAAACGCCTCTTCCGATGCACCCGGGACCTTTGCCGAGAGGTCGAGATGTACCGCCGTGATGGCGAAGCCGCTCTCGATTCTCTCAAGTGAAACGGTCGCCGAAACGCTCAGGCGCTCGGCCGTCAATCCGGCTCCGCGGCCCAGTTCGCCCGACAGTGCCATCGCGTAGCAGCCGGCATGTGCAGCCGCGATGAGCTCCTCCGGGTTTGTCCCGGGCTCATCGCCGAATCGCTTGCTGAATGAGTAGTTTACAGTTGAAAGAACGCCACTCTCTGTGGAAACGGTGCCGCTTCCTTCCTTGATGCTGCCTGTCCAGACGGCCGATCCCTTTCGCTTCATTGGTTCAATGCCAGTTGGTGGTTGGAGTTGTTAGCCGGAACCGGTCCGGCGCATTTCAAAAAGGCACTGCCTCCACAAGAAGCAGCGCCTTCGTAGGAGCGGTCCGGACGGGACTCGAACCCGCGATTCTGAGCGACTATTACCGAACAACGGCGAACGGAGGATAGGTCCATCTCAGAGTTGGATATCTCCGTTCTTGTTCGAGAGTGCTTCACTTCGGTTGCTACTGATTGTTACATCGTGATCGCGATAGCCGACCAAACGGATGTCCGTTCATCTCTATCCCGACCGCCAATCCGATTACCCGGCGTCCCGTCCCGTCGGCGTTGTGATCTGCCTCTGGAGACACCTAAAGCACAAGCCACAAGTCACGCTTCCCTTCGAAGCGGCTCCAGCCGAGTGGAACCGCCGGTACGAAGATACAAGCCGTCCGCGCCGCTTGCCACCGACCGTAACGCGCTGCTAACGGAACTCAAGGCGCTCGCGGAGGCTTGTCGGCGGAGGGGCCTCTGACGCTGGGGTTCGAGATCGGGTTAAGGGCGCGTGGGGATTGCCAGGCCCTCATCGGAACCCGTTCTAGAGCTTTTTGCCTCGTTCCTTAACGAAGCGGGCGTCCGTACGACAGCCTCGGCGGTGCCGGTCTATGGAGGTTTAGAGAGTCACCTGCCCCGGTAGGCGAATGAGAAGGTGGCCTGTTCATACAACGGCAAACACAAGAATGCCGAAGCTCAGTTGCGCATCAACGAGACCATCAGCTGGCTTATGCGGCGCGAGATGTTGTGTTGCTCGGTGAGATGGCAAATTGACTTCGTATCCACCCAGACCGTATTGTAGGGGAATACCTTACGACCGGAACGCCCTGCAATCTATACCAGCGCACCTCGCACCTCGCTATGAGAATACGAATCGGCTCATCCCTCCTGCTCGCCGTCCTGGTGCTGATCTCTACCAGCTGGATTGGCTGTGATAGCAGCGTCGCAGATGATCCCCCTGCAGATGACCTCCCGGTCACCCTCTCCGGCGTGGTGCGAGATCAGGACACCAACAGCCCGCTATCGGATATCACGGTGGAGTTGAACAGCGCTCAGACGAAGACGACGGACCAGGCGGGTCGTTTCGAGTTTCGAGACGTGCCATTGGGGGCCAACGCGCTTCGGGTCAGTGAGACGGGTTTCGACGATTACACGAGACAGATCAACGTTTCGGCTGGCGACAACAGCCACGACGTCTCACTGTTGCGCATTACATTGTATGAGTTTGACGAAGCTGGAGATTTCTACGAACTCTACCTCCCCGCTGGCGGCTCAACGTACCGGGGCGTCATTTTCCTTGGAGAGCCAAGCACTCAGGACACTCGGGGGTTCGCGAGTGGCATCCCGAGGACGAATGCGGCTCCTGGCTTGAACGAGTTCGTAGCAGCAGAGCGGCAGCGATCGTTGCAGCTCGCCGAGACCTACGGGCTGGCGCTAATGGGCGCTGAAGTGACGAGAAGCACTGTGTTCCTTGTGAGAGCTCTGGAGCATTTCGCCGAGGAGAGCGGGCACCCGGAGTTGGCGAAGGCACCGGTGCTGGCGATGGGCTTCTCCTTCGGCGGTTGTCTCGCCTACGAGTTCACCCTCGACCACCCCGATCGCGTGATTGGCTTCATGACCGCGAAGGGAAGCTGCCACGACTTGGGAGATGCGGGACTGGCCCGGCGCGTCCCGGGCTATCTCTTCATCGGCGGTGAAGACGCGCCCAACAGGGCTCTTAATATCACTGACGTGTTTGAGGAGAACAGACCCCAGGGTGCGCTGTGGTCGCTGGTCATCGAGCAGGGCACAGGGCATATCCCGGTAGACGATCAGACCCTGCTCTTCAACTGGATGGATGCCGTACTGGAGGCCCGTCTCCCGGAGACGCCCCCGCCCGGAGAGCCCGTCGTGCTGCGCGCCATCGACGAGGCGACAGGGTGGCTGGGCAACCGGTCGAGCTTCGAGATCGCGGACTACGCCGGATACGATGCGGACCGGCTGCAGGCCAGCTGGCTGCCATCGATGCAGACGGCGCAGGACTGGCAGGCATTCGCGAGCTCTGTAGCAGGGGACTGAACCCGCTTTGGCAGCTCTCCATCACTTTGTGTGAGCGGATCTGGTGCGACGACCGGCGATAATCATTCCGAGTGCACCGACGTTACGAACGGTGTTCTGAGAGACCTTCGACAATCGGGGTATCCGTGATCGGCGCGAAGGAGGGGGACACGTGCCGGCGACCCCCTGTCGACTACGGTCCGGCGGACCGAGAACGCGCAGCGTCCGGAGGCCCGGGGATTCGGTTTGCTCAAAAGTGTCCGGGCTGTGACCGTTGCCCCTAACACGAAAGCCGTAAACCACTGTGCAAGAGTGATGTACGGCTTGGGTAAGCGGTCCGGACGGGACTCGAACCCGCGACCTCCGCCGTGACAGGGCGGCGTTCTAGCCAACTGAACTACCGGACCAGGGCAGTTGCTACAAAGTCCATTCGTAGCTTGTTAAGATAGAAATTTGAACGTTCCGCACGCAACAACGATCCTTGAGGATTCGGTGAGGACATAGCCCTCATGTGCGATGCGAGCCGACATCCACGCGTTTTCACTGACAGATCGGTGTGAAACGTAACTGGAAGCTGTGCGGAAGGTTTGAATGGACGCCCTGCGCGCAGATCGGCGAGATCGAGACTGGCATGACAGGCGACGGGAAACTACCCGCTTTGGGCTGGTTTCAAGACAGAAGCGCACTCGACTTACAGGAAAGTAGCCAACCGTACAGCACGTCGTATTGATGACTCATCGGATTCATCCCATCCAAATCGCTCTTGTAGCTGTTGTCGCACTGACGTCCGCGTGCGAGTTACCGCCTACGGTCGGCGACCTGGCGCTCGCCCCCGACGAGTCCTACGACGTTGTCAAAAGAGAGATCGCTGACGGGCTCGTCTATATCAAGATGTACAGCGATACGGACAAGCAGCGGCTGCACGTCGTGGTCGCCGATCTCAATCAGCCGCGCCTGAAGCTTGATGCCGAGACATCCAACGACAGTCTGTTTGGGTTTGAGAGAACCTCCGAGATCTTCGAGCGGCTGAGCGCGGGCGGCGAGAAACCGCTCGTGGCGATCAACGCGGACTTCTGGCACCGAGATGGAACGCCTGTCGGGATGTTCGTTGACGACGGCCACCTCTGGCGCGGGCCGTGGTACGGGACCGACGACAGGACCGGGATGACACGGTCGATCTTTGCATTCAACGAAGCGAACGACGTAGCTCTCGGTCTTCCCGAGTATAGTCTGAGCTTGACGCTTCCGGATCAGAGTGTCATTGAGATAGAAGCCGTCAATCTGTCGGAAAGTGACAGCAGGTCAAGAGTATTTACGGACCGGTATCCTGACAGCGTACGTGTTTCGGCGGGGTGGGCATACTCCTCGTTTCAGTCGATCGACCACACGTGGATTCCGAATGATCCGCTTCGGCTGACCTACAACGGTTCGGGAGCCAGTGCATTCAGTGTTGCTCGCGGTGAAGTTGTCGTGGTCTTTCCTGACTCGACTGCAAACGTTGTCGGACGCGATACATCGGGGGACTTCCTGTTGTTGGCGCGGCTCAAGAATCTTCAGACGCCGGTCGACGGCGTGCTCGGTGCGTTGCCCAGGCTGATTGACAGATCGGGCGACTCCGTAGTAGTCGATCCTGTTCGCTTTGCAGCGGAGGAGGGGATTCGCGCGAATTTTGTGACGGATCTCCACCCGAGAACCGCGGTCGGGTATGATGAAGACCTGAACTGGTTGTATATGGTGGTGGTGGACGGCCGAAGCGACTCTGCCGCCGGAATGGATTTGATCAGACTGGCCCAACTGTTTCGGAAGTGGGGATGTGACTTCGCCCTCAACTTCGACGGCGGTGGCTCGACGACGATGGTGGTCGAAGGCGAAATCGTCAACAGCCCCTCCGACCGAACTGGCGAGAGGCCGGTGAGCAACGTGCTCTTGTTGAGGGATCGGTGAGTTAATTCGACGCTGCTACTCATCGGAAATGTTTCGAGTTCTATCGGACCACTTCGGCACCGAAATCTCGGCCCTGTGGCCGCCCGTGAAATAACAAAAGCCGACAACTCATGGCGAGTCGCCGGCTTGTTCTATCGTCATGTGGTCAGGGGCGGAATTGAACCGCCGACACACGGATTTTCAGTCCGTTGCTCTACCAACTGAGCTACCTGACCTCTGGCATCTTTAAAGATACTGGCGCCTGAAAACGCCTGTCAACCGGGTCAGTTTCCACCTGTCACTCCGCGCCAACTCTTCACGAGCCGGCGGATCCGCCATCAGTCCACCTTGCGAACGCCCCACATCAGCTTGTTGCGGAGCGTCTCGTAGTAGCTGCTGCCCTCGGTTTTAACAAGATGTACGGTGTGCGCCGCGCGCCGAATGGTCAGGCTCGTCTCCCCACGATCGACGACCAGGCTGTGGCCGTCAACCGATACCACGTGAGCCAGCTCCGGTACACGCACCTGCACCTTCAGTACCGCGGTGTCTGGCAGTACGATGGGCCGGATAGTCAGCGAGTGCGCCGCGATGGGAGTGAGGAGCACGGAGCCGCAGCCTGGCTCCATGATTGGTCCGCCGGCCGAGAGGGAATAAGCAGTGGATCCCGTCGGCGTTGAAACGATCAGGCCATCCGCCCAGTAGGTGTTCAACGTGGCGCCGTCGACGCTCACTTCGATCAAGATGAGTCCGGCCGTGCCGCTCCGCTGCACAACGACCTCGTTCAGCGCCCACTCGGACGCTGTCGTGCCGTCGGACGAAATCGCTACGTCAAGCGCCATCCGCTCCTCGATCGTATACCGCCCGGCCTCAATTTGCTCGATCGCCTGGCGTACCTGCTCGACCTCGATGTCTGCCAGAAATCCCAGTCGGCCGATGTTGATCCCTAGGATGGGGAGTGCCCTGCCGCCGACGATATGAGCGGTATTGAGGAACGTGCCGTCCCCACCAAACGAGAGAAGGATGTCCGTGGCCTCAGCAACGTCCCTGGTCGCGAGCGTGTTCGCGTCGTGAGCCGACATGAGATTGCGAGCGGCCAGCCCTTCGGCGACCGGGGTCGCCAGGCGACACGTGATGCTCCGCTCTTTGAACCACCGGACCAGGTCCGCAACGGGTTGCCAGAGATCGTCCTTGTCCGTGTTCCCGGTTACTCCGTATATCATGCTGGTGGGTTCACCTGTGGCGTGCGGGACGGCTCGAAACTAGCCGTCGTTCTGCACAATTCAAATTACCATCGGCGGCAACTACCTTGATTGTCGTCTCCGATGGTAACGACCTTGCCAGCCGGGACACCCAAAGGCGGGAATGAGGCAACAGGATATGGAGCGGAACATCGTCATCATCGGCAACGGCGTCGCCGGAATAACGGCCGCACGCTTTATCCGAAAGAATTCCTACGACAGAATCACGGTGATCTCGTCCGAGTCGGACCATTTCTTCTCCCGCACCGCCCTGATGTACATCTACATGGGGCACATGACCTACCAGGACACGAAGCCGTACGAGGATTGGTTCTGGACAAAGAATCGAATTGACCTGATTCGGGATCGTGTTGTCGCGGTCGATACGGATGCAAGACGACTTGAGATGGGAAGTGGGAAGCCTGTTTCCTACGATGTTCTGATCATTGCCTCCGGCTCGCAATCGAACAAGTTTGGATGGCCGGGTCAGGATCTACGCGGTGTGCAGGGTTTGTACAGCCTCGAGGATCTTGAGGAGATGGAACGGCAGACGGTTGACATCTCACGTGCCGTGGTCGTTGGTGGCGGCCTGATTGGCATTGAGATGGCTGAGATGTTGCACTCCCGACACATCCCCGTCACGTTCCTCGTTCGAGAGCGAAGCTACATGGACTACCTCCTTCCCGCGGAGGAGTCGGCGATCGTCGATGCTGAGATCCGGGCCCATCAGATTGATCTCCGGCTGTCCACCGAACTCGCGGAGATCACCGGCAATGATGCCGGGCACGTCAACGGGGTGATGACGAATCACGGCGAGAGAATCGAGTGCGGTTTTGTAGGTCTTACGTCAGGTGTACGACCGAACGTCGGGTTCTTGAAGGGATCGGCAATCGAGCTGGATCGGGGCGTCCTCGTGAACGACCGATTCCAGACGAGCGCAGACGATGTATACGCCATCGGGGACTGCGCGCAATTTATTGATCCGACGGTGGCTCATCGCCCGATCGAGCAGCTCTGGTACACCGCCCGAAAGCACGGGAAGACGGTGGCGCGTACGATTTGTGGATCTCCGACGCGCTACGAGAGGGGAGCGTTCTTTAACTCCGCCAAGTTCTTTACACTCGAGTATCAGACGTACGGAGACATTCGAAGCGATCTGCCGGATACCCAGGAAACGCTCTTGTGGCACAACCGATCCGGTCGCCGACTGGTGCGGATCAACTTCGACAGCGAATCGCGGCGGGTCGTGGGATTCAACGCGTTCGGAGTGCGACTACGCCACGAAGTCTGTGAGAAGTGGCTTCTGGAGGGAGCCGTTGTTGATCGTGTACTGCCGCAACTGTCGCTAGCCGACTTCGACCCCGAGTGCGCGGAATGGCGTCTGGCTTCGGCGGCTGCTGCTATAAATTATTCCGGATAAAATACTGCAGAACAGACACGTAATACAATCAATTAAACTTTTAGTTTAAGTCAAGTGAACGCTGATCTGTCATTTCAGCTAACCGCACCGACAACCGGCCTTAGCATAACGGATCGCGTCGGTCTGAGCCTCATCGGTCTGGCAGCCGTGCTTTTTCTCGTCGCGGCATTCGGCGCAGGTTCTGTCTTGCCAAAGATGATGTTCTGGTTTTCTATCGGCACGCTACTCGGCGGATCGCTGATCTTCTTCAGCAGATATGCGCGACGCCCCGCAGGCATACAGAACGACGGTATTGTGTTCGGGCAATTGACGGCACGCGGAGTATTCGGCTGGATTCTCGGCGTTGTGTTCACCGGCTTCTACGTTGTCCTGTACTGGTTCCCGCAGGCCCTGGAGCACCTTGTCCGCATGTTTGACTCCCTCAGCCACGCATTGCGAGGTCGGACTGCGGATCAGTGGTTTCTGTACAGCTTCTTCTACACGTTTGCGGTCATCGTGATGGGAGTCCGCGCAATACTGCGATACCGTCACGTCCGATATCAGATCGTCCGGACGATTTCCGTTGTCTTCTTTCAGCTTGGCTTTGCCTTTCTAATCCCTCAGCTGATGCAGCTTCTGAACGAGCCCGAGTTGTACTTCAGCTACTTCTGGCCGCTGGACTACGATCTACTCTGGCCGTCTACCATCTCCGATCTGTTCTCGTCGTCCGGCCGTCTTGGTGCCTTCATGGTCATCTGGGGAGCGATCCTGACATTCATTGCTACCCCTGTGCTGACGTACTTCTTTGGAAAACGCTGGTACTGCTCGTGGGTCTGCGGGTGCGGCGGTCTGGCGGAGACGCTCGGCGACCCCTTTCGACAGCTATCCAGCAAGTCGTTGACAGCGTGGCGCGTCGAGCGATGGATGGTCCACGGCGTGCTGGCGTTTGTCGTTCTTTCGACTGCTTTGCTGTGGCTGAATGCGGCGTTCGGCGGAGCGATTCTCGGCGGATTATCCGGCAGTCTGTCGAGGACGTACGGGTTCGCGATCGGAGCGGTCTTCTCGGGCGTGATAGGAGTTGGTTTCTATCCGCTGATGGGCTCGCGTGTGTGGTGTCGGTTCGGCTGCCCGATGGCGGCGATTCTGGGGCTGCTCCAGAAGTACTTTTCGCGTTTCAGAATCACGACCAACGGTGGTCAGTGCATTTCGTGTGGGAACTGCTCGAAGTACTGTGAAATGGGTATCGACGTGCGTTGGTACGCACAGCGCGGTCAGAATATTATTCGCGCCTCGTGTGTTGGCTGTGGCGTTTGCTCGGCGGTCTGTCCGCGCGGCGTTCTGAAGCTCGAGAACGCACCAACGACGGGTCGCTACAACGGACCCGTCTTGATCGATCGGGACCAGGTGTCTGTCATCACGGACGAGTGGCCGAGCTGAGTGACGCGCCCCGGGTTATGGTCGGCCCGGCTTCGGTGTCTTCTATGCAGACCATCTGAAGCAAGCGGATGCGAAATGCTGAGTCGCGTCTGGAGCGCCACGACCGTTGGCATCGAAGCCATACCCATCGAGATCGAGACGAATGTCGAGTTCGGCATGCCGAAATACACGGTCGTAGGTTTGCCGGACGGGGCCGTGCGGGAGTCACGCGATCGAGTCCAGGCAGCGATGCGTAACTCCGGGTTCACGGCACCGCGCGGCGTAATCACGATAAACCTCGCGCCTGCCGACCTTCGTAAGGAGGGATCTGCTTTCGATCTTCCGATTGCGCTCGGTTTGCTTGCTGCGACCGGAATTCCGTTCGACCGGAGCACGTTGAAGCAGTTTCTTGTGGTCGGCGAACTGTCGCTTGACGGTCATGTTCGAGCCGTGCGGGGCGTGTTGCCCATGGCGGTGCGGGCACGCCGGGAAGGCATGAAGGGCGTGGTTGTCCCGGTGCAGAACGCGGGAGAGGCGGTGGTGGTCGACGGCATCGGCACGTATCCGGTGCGTCATCTGGCCGAGGCCGTTTCGTTGCTGTCCGGAAATGGGCAGCGGTCTCCACCGGCAAACCCGAAACAGTACAGGTCCGCAGCCCCGGCGGCACAGAGTTCGGTTGATTTCTCTGATGTGAAGGGCCAGGAATCGGCCAAGCGAGCTCTCGAAGTCGCGGCGGCCGGCGGACACAACGTTCTCATGATCGGATCACCGGGCGCCGGCAAGACAATGCTGGCCAGGCGGCTGCCGACGATCCTACCCGATCTCACTCGGGAAGAGGCACTCGAGACAACGACGATTCACTCGGTGGGGGGACGACTTCATCGTGCGGGTCTCGTTATGCGTCGACCGTTCCGGTCTCCGCACCACACGATTTCGGATGTCGGCTTGTGCGGGGGTGGCAGTCAGCCGAGACCGGGCGAAATATCAATGGCGCACAACGGAGTACTGTTCCTCGATGAGCTTCCGGAGTTCAAGCGAAGGGCGCTTGAGGTGCTGCGCCAACCGATGGAGGAGGGTCGTGTTTCGATCAGTCGCGCGCGCATTTCTGTTGAGTTCCCCGCGCGCTTCATTCTTGTTGCCAGCATGAACCCGTGTCCGTGCGGCTACCTGACCGATCCACATCGTTCGTGCGTCTGCACTCCGGGCGATGTACATCGCTACCTCGCACGGATCAGTGGTCCGCTTCTGGACCGGATCGATCTGCATATTGACGTGACGCCCGTGTCTATCCGCGATCTCGAATTGCGGCGAGAGGGCGAGCGATCGATGGCCGTACGGTTGCGCGTTCAGGAAGCGCGTCAGAGGCAGATCGAACGGCTCGGTGCATCGCGCGTCCGTTGCAATGCCGACATGTCCTCACGCCTGCTGCACGCACACTGCCGACTGGACCAACCATGTCGGACGCTTCTTCGCGAAGCCGTTCACCGTCTGGGTCTGAGTGCCCGCGCCTACGATCGGATACTGAAGGTTGCCCGAACGATCGCGGACCTCTGCGGACAGCACGAGATCGGCACGGACCATCTGGCGGAGGCGATACAGTATCGATCCCACCACGGCTCAGCGCTTTGACTTCGCCGACCTGCGACGCTACCTGGGCGCGGGCCCTCGTTCGGTCGCCATGAGGACCCGTAGATCCAGGGCCCGAGCGATGGCCGCAACTTCAGCAAACTGACCGACAGTCGCCTCCTCGTCCGCTCTCAACACAAGAGCCGTCTTGTCAGCGCGGGCCTGGCGAATGGCGGGGAGCAGCTCGTCGCGGGCCACCTGGTTCTGGTTGACGTAGAACTGACCTTCGGATGTGATGACGACGGTAATGTACTGCGACTGCATGGGTACGGACGTATCCGCACGAGGCAGGTTCACCTGGATGCCGAAGTTCGGGATGAAACTGGATGTCAGCAGAAAGAAGATCAGCAGTAGCAGAACGATGTCCGCCAACCCGGCCATGCTGAACGCCGTCATCGGCTTCTTCGGGGATGAAAAACTGAGTGCCATCGGATGCTGCCCGGGAATCGTGGCTAGAAGCGAGGATCTTCGTAGTTGGCCTGCAGAGGAGCCGGCTCCTGAAGCAGGTCAATGAAATCGGTGGCCGAACGCTCCATGTCGTGCACGGCGCGGTTGATGCGTCCGAGCAGAAAATTATAAAAGAAGATGGCGATGATACCGACGACGAGTCCAAAAGCCGTACTCAAAAGCGCCTCCCATATTCCTCCCGCGAGCACGCTCGGATTCACGTTACCCTGGAGGCTCTGAATCTGTTGGAACGCATCGATCATTCCTGTCACGGTGCCAAGGAATCCAAGCATCGGTGCCACGCCGGCGATCGTCGCCAGGAGGTCGATCCGCTTCTCCAGTTCGAATGCTTCGTACTTGCCGGCGGAGTGCACAGCATCCTGTATCTCGGCGATCGGTCGCCCGAGTCGCTCTATGCCGTGCTTCAGGATCCGCGTTATCGGAGTGTCGCGATTCGCACATTAGTTCTTGGCGCCGTCGATATCTCCGGCCTGGACGTAGTCGCGGATTCGCTCGGTCACGAGGTCAGGATCTGCCTTGGCCCGTCGAAGAGTCAGAAGCCTCTCCACAAACAGGTACACGGCCAGAATCGACAGCAGGATGACCGGAATAATGACCCAGCCACCAAGCAGCAACGTGTCAAGTACACTCGCCGGTTCTGGACCGGTTTGTTGCATGATGGCCTGAGTTGAATCAGCTACGGAACTCGCTGCCTCTTGGAGTCGGGGAATGACCATCTCGGTAGTGATGAGAGTGTGGTGGTGGGACTACATGTTGCGTCGGATGCGAAGAATCCAGACACCTGCGGGCAGCTGCGAGGAAAGCCTTTCCATCTCGAGCGCGGCGGACTCGATCGTCGCGAATTGCCCGACACCCACGCGATACCGCGCACGCCCCTCTGCCGTTCCCCGGAATACGTCGATTGGCAAACTTTCATCTTGCAGGTTGGATGCCAGACTCTCTGCGAACGCGATGGCTTCGCGTCGAGACGCCTGTGACGAAGCGACAATCGTATAACCGCCTGCCCGTCTGTCAACCGTACCGGGCGACCACGGCTCTACCTGCGCCTCTGCCACTTCAGGCTGAGGTGGAGGGGCGGCCTCCTGTGCTGCTCCTTCACTTGCTTCACCCGTCGTTTGTTCTGGGGCATCAGGTGTACGCTCCGTCTGGGTCAGCAGCCACAAAACGACGGCAATCGCCGCGATGAGCAGGGGGATCGCCAGCCAGTATGCTCTCGCACCTGTGGATCGACGAACGACGATTGGGGGAGTCGAGGACGGATCCTCGACAGATTCTTCGTCATCCTCCGCAGCCTGATCTTCCGATTCAGGCTCGGGTTCGGGGTCAGGATCAGGTTCAGGATCAGATCCCAAAGACGCTGTGTCGTCTTTCTGGTCGATGCCCGTCACTCCGGCTGCGAGGCTGGCCGGGTGAATCAGAGAATCCCCAAAATCATGGTTCTCGGCTTCACCCTCAGCGCCTCCGACGTTGTCGTCATACTCGTCGTCGACCCTGACATCAGGCTCCGGGTATCGAGCCGGACGGTTCCATGGAATCTTATCGGCACTCGACTCCGTCTGGATATCGTCGGACGGTTCAACAATGTCGTCGGCGTGACGGCCTTCCGCGTCGTCCCTATCGTGCGGTGTCTTCGACTCGTCGTGGTACGGTTCGGCGATATCGTCCTGGTCATATCTGTCGTCGACCTGCCCGGTATCGTGAACCTCTTGCGGGAAGTCTCCTTCAAGTTCATCGCGAACGGAATCCACGAGGTCACCCGTATCGGCCCACGGACGCGAGCCAGCGGCGCCAACAATCTCATCCGGTTCCGGCGAGACGTCGACCTCGTCCCGGGGATCGTAAAAGGGTCGGTCCTGTGACCGGTCTTCTTCCAGCTGGTCTCCCAGGTCAGTCGGATCGACATTCGATTCAACATCGGCCCGCGCTTCGCCGGTGTCCAGATCGGGCAGTCCCTCAGGAGCAGCCTCACCGACGTTCGTCAATAGGTCAGCCGCCATGGGAACGTCGGGAATGCCGTACGGCGAGTCGAGGCCCAGAGTCACGTTCTCGCCGGCGTCAACGGGCAAAGGGTAGAGTCCGGCGAATCGATGATTGACAACGCTGGCCAGGCGCGGCTCCGGAACGAATTCAATCTCGTCTGCCTCTCGTGTAAATGTGCCGAGGCCGGGCACCGTCACCTCCCCGGATGTCTCAAGATCCGCGAGCAATTGCGACACCCATTGCTGCAGCAGGATACCAGCTTCATCCGTCGTTACGGAAAGTCGTCGGGCGATATGGTCAATAACAGGTGTCATCAGTCGTGCTTGCTTCGACCAGCAGTCGAGAAATCAGTCAGACGTTGCATTGAATTCGACCACATCTCGTGGCGGTATCATCACACTCGAATCATCGTCTGCTCTTTCTACCTTGCTCGGAACGTGCCGCACACCGAAAGTGCCCAAACCGGGCACGTCGATCCGATGCCCCTCAATAAGTGCATCGCGTACGGCCGCCACCAGGGCATTAGAGAGTCGATCTTCCGTGATAGTCATCGCCTTTGGATTTTCGCGGCAGAAATGGGGTCTGAGCGAGTGGGATTATCGCCCGAGATCAACAAAATAGAAAGTCCGATCCACTTAACGAAACCAATGGGAAGCAAGGGCTTGGCACTACCACAGCATCCGTACGCCGCCTACAAGTATCGCCGGTGACTGCGGATATCCGTTCCAAGCCTCGTGTTCATTTATGCCGAGATTCAGCAGCCTCACAACAATTCCAATTCTCCTTCCAACGTCGTATCGGGCGTAGACGTCTGCGTCCAGATATGGATCAAGGCTTTGCGACTGGCTCACGTCACTGTAGCGCTCTCCAATGTATCTGCCCGTGACCTGTACCATCCCTCTTCGGGATGCGAACGGTACCGACAGCCCAAGCTCGGCGCTAAGCCGGGGATGATGCGGGATCTGTATTCCGGAATCGGTTAGTTCCGTGTCGTGCACATACAGCGTCGTGGACAATTGCAGGCTGGCCGGTAACGATATCGCCATCTGGCCGCCTGCACTCGTCACGCGTCCCTCGACGTAGCCCAGGTCAAAGAATCCACTGGCGACGGTAGAAGTCCCAGATCCCGTCGTGCTGACGAAGTACGCCCAGTTGGGTGACTGTCGAAGCTGAACCGATGCTTTGAACTGGAGCGGTCCCGACGAGAAGAGGAGGCCTGCCTCCGCGTTCACGGTCAGGATGGAAGGCTGCATGTCTGGTTCGTTCACCAGATACGGGTTTGCCGAGAACAGCTCGGCCAGACTGTTTGTCTGCACGTGCGGCCGGTTCGAACCGATGAGCGTCAGTAAGTCGCCCGACCGCAGGCTGACGTCCACGTCGGCCGATACATACGTGGCCCGGCGGTCGGCGCCCGACTCGCCTCCAACGCCGGCATCAAATCCCACCGTGAGCAGGCGCGGTCCACCGGACACTGTCATTCGATCTGTAGTGCGAACCATGCCGACACCGATCTCACCGTATGAGAGGTCGGAACCGGCAAGTCCACCGCTGTCCAATCCGGCCCACGAAGCCTTCGCCGAACCATAGGCGGACGATCTCGAAAGGGGAACGGCAACTCGGGCAGATAGCGAAGCGCGCTTCTCAACGCGTTCCGTGGTGGGGTCCACAATTCGAGCAGACGAGAACAGGTCGCTCGTGAACCGTGACTGTTGTAGCGATCCGCTGAGTCCGTATTCGATCCTTGAAAGCCGTCCCGAGCCGAGGGTCGCCTGTATTGCGCCGTGCTTTCCGTTACGATCCGGGTTCAGGATGACACTCCCGCCACTGGAGTTATCGATACCGAACATCGAGTAGCTGGACAGAAATCCGGAGATTTTGGCGGACGTCGTGATGCGATCGGTCTCGCTCCGGTATGCGATCGATCCCGAGAAGTCATCGCTCGCGTTCTTCACCTCTTCAATGTCATCCGATACCAGATGACCGTCGCTTCCTTCATAATGGATGTTCACGTCGAGCTGTCGACCCGGGCCGAGTTGGCTTGTGGCCAGTCCGCGAACGATTCGGGTGAAGTATCGTCCGGTACCGATCTCGGCTTCGGCCCGGAACGGGTTGTCTCCGGAGAGGGCAGCAATACCCGGCGGCTCTGGCTTCTCGAGCGGGCTCGTGTCTACGGGTGCTCCTGCGTCCCTGTACGACTCGAGCGTGGGACGACGCTCGGGGGGGATGTCCGGCACTCTTGGCGGGGGATTGAACCCGACGAGTGGTTGTCGCCGCAGTGAGGGAAACGCGATCTGGAGCTGGCCGCGGATTTCGACTTCGCGGGGGGCCAGATCGGGAAGAACGGGTTGATCTTCCTGACCACGATCCTGCGCGGCCACATTGGGGACCATTAGCACAATCCCTGTCACGAGCAGCAGGATAACATTCGACTGGATGATATTGCCAACCTTACGCATGTGCATGGTCATCTATCGCTGAAGGTTGTCTTTCGCCCGGCGCGCTTCGTCAGCGAATCCGCTTCCGGGATACTGATCTATTACGGTGTCGTACATGCGTGCAGCCTCGCCCCGTTCTCCAAGCTGTTCGAAGGCCTTGCCCTGCGTCATGTAGCCGCGTGCAATCCATTCCGCGAAGCCGGAGTAGAGGATCGGCGTCCTGCCAAGTTCCTCGATAGCGCTGCGCGGGTTACCCGTGCGAAGGAGCATCTGTCCCAGTCGCGTCAAGGCCTCGGCGCCCGACTCATCCCGACTTAGCGAGACCACGCGACGGTACATCGCGTCGGCTTCCTGAACTCGATCCTCTCGGTCGTAGATCTGAGCCAGACCGAGCAATGCAGGAACCGACTCCGGCGAGTCTGGCGCATCGTCGACTGTACGTTTCACCAGGCGCTCAGCTTCACGCAGGCGGCCCAGATTCATGAGGGCCACGCTTTGCCCGTAACGCGCCTGGGTTATCTGCCGCTTGTTGTCTCCCGCCCGGTCCTCCAGCTGTTTGAATACTGTCAGCGCTTCCTCGTATCGTCGATTGCGCAGGTAGAGATTGCCAAGGTTGCGCGCGGCATCCGGCCAACGTGAACTCCGGTCAAACCGCTCGAAGAGTTGCTTCAAATAGGACTCGGCCTCCACATCCTGCTTCCGTTCCAGAAAGATCGCTCCGAGGTAGTAGTAGGCTTCGGGAAGCAACTTCTGATCCAGAGCATTGCGCACGAACACCTGAAAGTCCGACAATGCATCGTCGGTCCGCCCGCTCTGATACTTGACTTCCGCTTGCTTGAATCGCAGGTCGTCTATTACGGGCGAGTTTGGATGCGCGGCGGCGAAGGAATCAATGAGTGCCACCGCTCGATCTTCTTCGCCGATGGCCATCAAGGCGAACTGAATCGAAGCCGCGGCATCACTCGCGAAAGGAGAGTTCGGATACCGCTCCAGTACCTGTTTGTACTCTCGGATCGAGCCTTCGAGGTCACCGTCGTTGAAGTACGTATCTCCGATGCTGTAGAGGGCCTTGGCCGCAAGCGGATCTCGCGGCGACTGCGATATCAGATCTCGAAAGGACTTCCTCGCATTGTCATACTCCTGATTCTGAAAGAACAGGTATCCGAGCGAGTACTCGGATTCTTCCCGCCAGTCGCTGTCGGGATAGTCCGCGATGAGTCGTCGAAACGCGCCGGTTGCCTCAAAAGTCCGTCCGGAGTTGGCCAGCGCCTGTGCCATCTGGTAGATCGCATACTCGTCGCCGTCATCAGCAAGGCGGCTATAGATGCGGACAGCATCGGGATATCGCTTCAGTGCGTAGTATGAATCGGCGAGTCGAAGCCTCGCATCGTGTCGGTACGGGACGAAGCCCGTTTCGTCCCGGTAGCTCTCAAGGAACCGATCAAACTCCGTTGCAGCGGCGTCGTAGCTGCCTCGCCTGAAATGAGTCCAGCCGATCGCATAGTGCGCCGCATCCACGTTCTTGCCGTCCGGGTACGTCTCCAGGTATTCTCCGAAGAGATCGCTGGCGGGCCCGAGGCGATTCAGCTGATAGTAGCTCTCCGCCGCCCAGAACAGTGCATCTTCCGCCCGCGGATGGCTCGGATACGTTTCGTATAGATCAATCAGCGCGGTAACTGCAACGCTGTATCGCTCGCTCCGGAACAGCAGCCATGCTTTCTGGAACTCGATCTCCGCCCTCAGCTCGGGCTCCGCCGCATTGCGTTCGATCGCTTGGTTGAACGCTTTCAATGCACCCTCAAAATCGCCCAGCGCGATATACGTACTGCCCAATCGATTCAGCCCCTCATCGAGCAGGCTCGAAGAGCGATAGTCATCGACCAGTTTCTTGAAGGTCTGGTTCGCATCGGACCACTGTCGTAGTTGGTAGTACGTGATGCCGAGTTCGAAGAGCGCCTTGTCCGCGTAAGGGCCACTGGGCCAGCGGTCGACGACCTCCTTGTAGCGTTCGATAGCACGCCGCTCCTGGCGTGCCATCTTCAGATTGGCGGCCTGATAGTACAGGGCCTTCTGTGCCAGAAGATCTGAGAAGCCCGCGCCGGCCTTTGCGAACTCGTCGGCCGCCCATTCATGGGCACCCGCCGATTGATAGTTCCACCCTAATCCGAAAAGCGCTTGGCGAAAGTACGGGCTCTCGGGATTCTCTTCGGTGAACTTCCGGTAGTTCAGGATCGCCTCATCGCTACGCCGGAGCTGGTTGTAGCTCTCGGCGAGCATGAACGTGGCACGCTCCTGTGCGTCGCCCTGGAGGACTGGAAGTCGCCGGTTGATTTCCGCGACGGCGCGCGGATAGTCCTCAAGTTCATAGTAGACCTCGGCGAGTCCGAGGCCTATGTCGCGCGCGTATCTGGAGCCCGGATGTCGCTCAGCAAGCCGCTCAAGAGCCCGTGAGGCGGCCTCGTAATTGTCGCGAGAGAGTTCGGTATATGCTTCTGCGTAACTGGCTATCGGTGCGCTGGAGGAGGCGCTGAAGTCGTCCGCGGCCCGGCGGTAATAGCGTATCGCCTCGTCCAGATCTCCGTCCGCCGCCGCTGCCTCTCCCATCCAGAACAGTGACTTTGCCTGAAGATCATACGAGGCCTTGGTATCCAGTACCTGCTGAAAATTATCTATCGCGCCCCGGTAATCGCCCGTATCGAAATACCAGCGACCGAGGGCGAGTTTTGCCTCATAGCGCAGCGGGTGAGCAGGGTACCGTGTATTGAACCGCTCGAAAAGTACCGCCGCCTCATCCGACCGACCCAACCCGAGCGCAGACGCCGCTTCGTAGTACATGGCATCCGGCGCATGTGCACTTTCCGGATGCGACTCTCGAAAATCGCGAAAGGCGTCGACCGACGAGGCAAAGAGCCGGTCCATGAACAGCCTGTAGGCGTCCTGATACTCCTCCTCCGCGATAGGAAGCACCGGCTGGGCGCGCCCGTCGTGCGGTGCAAGTCCGGACGAAGCCGTAACAAGGAGGAGGAGCAGAATGCCGCTCGAACGACCACTCCACCGTCGGTGTCTGCGGAGCGGGGAAATCCAGTTCAGCATCAATAGTTTCACACACGAGGTGTGGCGAATATCCGGATAAAGACGTTTTGGGAACCCGGATATTGCCCGGCACCGATGGGACAACCACGAGACGGTACGTGTAGTCCCGAGCGCCCTCGATGTTTCAGGCCCGTATTCGCCACTTTGGGACGTTAAATAAATTCATAATCAGGAAGCGAACAACCGTGATCGTGACCGGTCTGATGGTATAGCGATTGGTTTGCTTTGTCGATACCAATCTTGTAAATAACCGTAGAACCAAACTGCGTGATCAACACGCCCGGACCATGGAAACGCAGGTCAAAGAACAGCAGGCGAATTCTGAAGCTCCGGACATCGAGTTCGCAAGTCTTCCCATCGAAGATTGGGTCGAGGCCGCCGAGCGGTGGATCACGGATAATCGCACGCTTGCGCTCGTAGGTTCGTTCGCGCTAGGCGTGTTTATCGGAGTGATGATGAAGGACTGAATCTATAGTCTTCAGTCGAAATCGTCCCGGCGTCGCGCCGGCTCATCCTAAATACTGGTAGAGAAAATGGTGGCTGACAATAGTTCATCGGCAGGGGAGATCACCGAACAGCCCATCCACGGAAACGGTGACTCAGCCGCGCAAGCGGTTGCCGATCAGGCTGACAATTCAGGCGGCAAGTCTTATCGCACGGAGGAGTTTGTGCGTGTTCGAAAGCAACTTGTCGACAGACTGGATCGGGTAAAGGAAGAGATTGCTCGCGTCGACGCGGAAGATGTCGGCAGGAAGGTGGCCGACTGGGTGAAAGAGAACCCGTTGCTTTCTGCTGCCATCGCGGCGGGTACCGGAATCGTTCTTGGGCGTGGGCTGATGTCTCTGCTTTCTACTCCCGAACCGCCTAGGCTGGCTGCGAGAACAAGGAAGCGGGCCCGCAACATTTCGCGCCAGGCCCAGCATTATGCTGGCGACCTTGGTGATCTCGTCACAGACCGCGCATCGGACGCCGGAGACTTTGTTCTCAGAACTGCCGGCGAAGCACGGACGCAGGTCTCCCGCAAGGCGAGCGAGTTTTCGGACGAGGTCAATCGCCGGGCCGCTGAGGTGGCCGACGCGATTTCCGAATCTGCAGCGCGCGCCGCAGGCTCCACGAGAGCAGCGGCTCACGAAACGTCGGACTATGTCGTGGAACGCGCGGATCAGGGCCGAGACATACTGGAGTCGTTTCTCGGAACCGTAAAGATGGCCGCCGCCGATCTCGTCGCAAGAAAGTTTCGCGGCTGGCTCCGCCGCTCCTGATATCACAGGACAACGGCACTGCGCCTCATCCCTCAGAATCCCACGACGACCGTTAACATGAGCATTGTCGCCGTAGGCACTGTTGCGCTCGATACAATCGAAACGCCATTTGGCCGTGCCGAAAACATACTCGGGGGAAGCGCTACATTCATCGCGCTCGCGGCCCGGTTTTTCACGGACGAAGTTGATCTGATTGCCGTTGTGGGTAATGATTTTCCCACAGAGCATATTGAGATGCTGCGGGCACGTGGTGTGTCGACCGAGGGGTTGCAGGTTGACCAGAGTGGCACCACGTTCGCCTGGGAAGGGCGCTACAGTTACGATCTTAACGACCGGGAGACGCTCGCAACGCATCTGAATGTCCTGAGCGAATTCTCGCCGGTAATCCCGGAACGTTCCCGTCATCGCCGTCTGGTCTGCCTGGGCAATCTTGACCCGGAGATTCAGCAGAAGGTCCTGATGCAGATGAACGATCACGACCTGGTCGTGTGCGATACGATGAACTACTGGATTGAGCGCACGCCCGACGAACTCAGCAAGACCCTGAAGCTCGTTGACTGTCTGATCATCAATGATGCCGAAGCGCGGCAACTTGCCGATGAGCCGAATTTGATACGAGCAGCCACTGCGATTCGGGCACTCGGTCCAAGAATTCTTGTGATCAAAAAAGGTGAGCATGGCGCTCTGCTCTTCGCCGACGGCGCGATCTTCAGCGCACCGGCGTTCCCCATGGAGGATATCCATGACCCGACGGGAGCCGGCGACAGTTTCATGGGCGGATTCGCGGGCTACCTTGCGATGAGTCGCGACTACTCGGTCGACTCGCTCAAACGAGCCGTCGTATACGGGAGCGCAATGGCGTCGTTCGTGGTCGAACGATTCGGTACCGAAAGCCTGTCATTGTTGAGTCGGGATGTAATCGACAGACGCGTCGACGCCTTCCGCGTGCTCGGCGAGATCCCGACCATTTCCCCCCTGAATCCTGTCGCCTAGCTCGAGCCGGATTCGATCTCGCCTTCGTCGGCCAGCCTTTCGAGAGTTGAGAATTGAATCGGTGGACGAACTTCGGCGGCAGCCTCCACGATTCGAACAGGCCGGTACGAATCGCCGGCCTCGATGTCATGCGCGCTATCGCGTGATGTGTGCCGTGTGTCACTGAGCAGGTCGCTCAGACGTCGCAGCTCCAGTTTGAGCAAGCCCGTATCGAGTTCATAGTCACGACGAAGACTGTCGATCACTTCTTCGCTTGCATCAAGTTGGGCCTGGAATTCGTCAATGCGCCTCCATGTGGGACGGGAGACTTCAGGCCTGCTCGTATCAGGCAGGAGGGGTTGGCGCCGGGCGTTACCGGCTCGAGAGCGTGTCGACAAGAACCCGACAAACATGCCTGCAAGTCCCGCCGCAAGCGATACAACGGCAATGACGGAGCCGACCGGAACGTCGATTCTCTGAGATCTGAGTTCGTTCATCGTCCGGCATGTATGTCTGGTTGACGAAATAGATCCGGAGAGCCGATCCACGCGCGACCGGATCGGAACCCCGTCCGCAGATCGGAATTGGCTGCACTGGGACAACGTGATTCCCCTAACGTGGTAACGGAGAAGATGCGACTTTTCAGGATTATTGGGCTGGCTTTCGCCGGATATGTCGCATTCACGGTCTCGGGTTGCAGCGACGAGAGCGCCACAGTTGGGACCCAGGATGAACGCTTTGTAGAACTGGATCTGGGCCGTCGTGCAACGGACGACCTCGTCGGGTACTACATGGGCGCGTATCTGGCTGAAGATGCGAAAGACCCGTTCGATGCTCGTCTTGTCGTGCTTGACGGCGGCAAGTATTTCGTCGACGTCGAGGCGCTGTCCTCGGTTGATTCCGTTTCTGCTCAGCGGCTGTTGGCAGCGTCAGGGGACGACCGCAAAGTAGTCTGGGATGCCTTTGCGGGGTTCGTGTCAGACACATACCGGCGCGCTCGCCGGATACCAGAGTCTCGCGCCGTGCTCGCCGAGCAGGAAGGGTTCGTCGCTGAGTCCACGGCCTGGATGAATCTCGACGTCATTGGTGTTATGACCACGCAGCGTCGGCGCGTGTTCGTCCGACAGGCGGACGTTGTGGAGGCACTCCGCTCCTATCGATCTCGCGAAGACAGGGTCATTTACCCGGCCGGTACCGTGTTCATTGCGGACCATTTAGAAGGCGGAGAGGTGACGGAAACGACCGTGATGCGGAAAACAGACAGGGGAGACTGGGATTTTTTCGGATACGATCGGGACGGCTATCTGGTCGACTCCACGCTGGCCATGCCTGACGCCCGGCACATACCCACACAATGCGTGGGCTGCCATTTCGGGCGTAAACTGTACGAGCCGGAGCGAAGCTTCCCGGCCACGGTCGCCGACGGTCCGCACGGTCCCCGGGCCATCTTTACGGACGCTCGCGACGCCAGTGTCGTTCGCTATTTTAACGAACATCGCCATCGGAGTGACAGAGTTCTGGGCCTTTATGCGACGATCCTCGTGTCACGCCTTCGGTCGGAGCGCGAAGCCGGAACACTCGACCGGGAGTTGGGCGACTTGCTGGCAGCCCTCGATCTGTGATCCAGCCACTACCTGATCCTGAAGTATATTCCCGCCGCCACTCTCCACCACCGTGACTTCGAAAAAATGCCGCGTGGAACCGTAAGCCTGAAGAACAGCGTCTTCTATGCACATCACGGCGTGATGCAGGAGGAGCACCGCATCGGCGGCCGATATGAAGTCGACATCACGATGGAATTGAACATCGAGGCGGCGGCCGCGGAAGACGACCTGACCAAGACGGTCGACTATGAGGCCGTGTACTCCCGCGTGCGGCACATCATCACCAAAAACAACTTCTACCTGATCGAGCGGCTCGCATTCCTGATCGCCCACGAAGTGCTTGATCAGCACACGATCGTCGAGTCGGTAGAGGTGACTGTCCGAAAGCCGAATCCCCCGGTTGGCGGCCCGTGTGATCACGCTGAAGCGGTTTACCGGTGCGATCGCGAATAGCCTGGCTTTCTAGTACTGCAGGCCCAGTTTCAGCGTGAACGTCACATCGTCGGACGACGCGCCGACCCAGGTACCGATCGTTGCGCTCTCGAACAATGTTGCCCACAGTCCACCTCCGTACCCCTGGTGCCATCGGTTGCTGGACTCGCCGTCCGTCCACACGCGGCCGTTGTCAAGAAATGCAAGGACACCGGCTTCTCCGACCGCGAGATAGGTTGAAAATCGAAACATCCTTGCTCTGAGTTCCACGTTTTGATACAACGCAGTGCGACCTGCGAAGCGACTGCTTCGATACCCGCGCAGGTTGTGGTTGCCTCCGAGCGTGCTCGCATCGTAGAACGGGAAACTCCCGATGTTGTGCTCCACTCCAAGGCGCGTCGCAATCGTGATCTGCGGCGACATCCAGGGTGAGGACGTCACGACCAGATCGGACAATATTTTCCCGTAGTTGTTGGATGAGTTCCGTACACCAATGTTGATCTCGGCCGCAGACATTAACTGGAATCCGCGTCTCGGATTCTGTGGGCGATCCATGTTCTGCAGACTCGCTACTGTACGAATCCCGGCAAACCACTGGTCCTCGAATGTCGTCGACGATAGACCGGGTTGAGGGGAAACCCCGAATCGGTCGGCATCCCGCCGTACATCGGTTATGCGCAACGTCGGTCCGACTCGAAGTTCAATGCCCGTCTCGCTCGAAAATCCGAGCATCCCGCTGGCGCTGAGCTGCGTCAGCCTTGCCTGATAAAATTCACGATCGCCTTCCGTGTTCTCCGTTTCGTTGCCAAGGCCGTAGAAGTTGCGGATACTGTTCGGGGATCTGATTTCTGCGTCGAGGTACACGTCAAGTGCGCGTACGGCTTGAACAAAATGGCCGTGGTACACGACGTTGTAGGCCGCCGTTCGTCCGGCGAAGTTGCCGAGGATTCGATTGACTCGATCATACGGAGCCTTCTTGAAGCCGTGCTTCACGAGCTTCACACCGCCGCCCAGAAAGACGCCATCGTCCGCATTTCCGCCAAAGAACAGTTGCGGCAACGTGACATTATGCCGGTATGCACGTGGCTCGTACGTGTTGACCCAGGGGTCATCCGTCCGCTGCACCCTCGTTCCGCGACCCGTGGAGAAGATGTTACCCTCATGCGTGTCGTGAACGCGTACGCCGCGTGCGCCATCAATAGTCATAAACGTGTCGGCACCTGGCCCGCCGATACACCGTGTCGTGAGCCCTCCGCCGACACTCTCGACTATGAACGTGTCGTTACCGTCGAGTCCGTACAGACGAATCTCATCTGTCTCGTCACTGTCGAATTCTCGCCGGAAGATTTCCTTTCGAATCTCACCGGCTTTGCTTGTCTTGTATACGACGATCTCCGTTCGGCCAGGCCCGGCTGAGCGAACCTCGAAGAGCTCATGTTTGTCGGATCCGACGACATCGACGACGCGGGCCAGGACGCTGTAGTACTCTTCGGCTACGTCGGAAAGCAACTCCCGTCGGGCCTTCAACTTGTTCGCCATCTCCGCGCCGCTGATTCGATAGATGGACTCGGGAAGGTGACGAACGGCTGCGTCGATCACCGAGTCGGTCAGCGCTTCGTGCACCGTCTGTGCCTCCCGCAGCCAGTCGCTCAAAACGAGTGACGAGGTCAGGCGGCGATCTTGTTCGAGGCCATTGAATGTCAGGCCCTTGATATACCCGTACGAGTATCGAAAATCCTGAAACTTCGGATCAAAGAATCTGATCAATGGCGGGAATAGACCGTTCATGCGATTGAATGCCCAATCCCGGTCCCTCGGAATTGGTCGATACAGACGACCCTTCTCGTTCTTCTTCTTGAACGACGCCCAGCGCCACTGGTCGCGGTGCCGATCCCAATCGGAAAGCAGCATGTCGAGCAACCGCACACGGACAAATGCATTCGCATCGACCGAATTGTCGTTGTCGCCGTTAATCGCTTCGTACATCTTGCCGGCACTGACTACGTTCTTCGACCGACCGTACCGTTCTTCGTCGGACATGTCGTCGTTCGGTCTGTCCTCGAGCATCATCAATTGATCGGCGAACGTATCCAGGTACGGGCCAAGTCGCGGATCTCTCGGAACGTACACGAGCCGGGGCTGTGTGTGGTAAATGCCGGCCGCCGACGCCAGCGTCGGAATCACATACGCCCCGTACGGATTGATCGAGGTGATCTGATCCTTTGCGATATCGGTGACGAAGGTCCCGCGTACCGCCGGGGGGAGACTGCGTTCGGGGTTCTTGTCCAGAGAGCGCAGCACATATTGTTTTCCGTCACGACCCTGCAGCCTGAGAGAAGTGGTTTGCATACCGCCGCCTCGCTTCAACGGTATGAGTCCTCCGGCCTCTCGCCCCATATCGAGATACGGCGCTTCGACCGGCTCGACCCACAGGTCCCGGTTGTGCGAGCCCATAAAGAAAGACCTCAAGCGACCCGCTCGATACGACGGATTGGCCGCCATCACTGCCACGCTGTCGGTGTAGTCCGGGTAATCCAACGGGACTGCGGGCCCTGCCTCAGCTGGTGGCTGGTAGTTCTGTTCGGCAGCGTACAGGCGGGTCCGGAAGACGTGAATCGGATCATTGCCATCGGCCGCCACGCGCCAGAATGATAGCCACGTTGATCCGTCGCCATAGTAGTGGATCGTTGAATAGCCCGGCCCGGTCGCCGTGAAGATGGCATCCCCGCCACCCGCTACATGACTGCTCTTCGAACCGGCACCACTGACAACAAAGTGGTTTGGGTGCAGATCTTTGCCAGACTGGAAGTATTGCAGACTGTGCTCGTGACCGGCTGCATAGACCAGGCGTTCATGATCGCTGAATATTCCCTTGAGTGCGGTGCTCATGCGGCGGTAACGTACGTGGGCGAGGTCCTGCTCACTGACGCCCAGATAGCGGACGTACAGGACCCCAAGCGTGCCAATCAGCGGAAGCGGCAGATACGCGTTCTTCCAGAATCGTGTCAACGGAAAGAGAT
>JABDKH010000177.1 GCA_013002345.1 Rhodothermales bacterium | reverse complement strand
GTGAGAACATGCGGCTGCATGCCGCGGAGAATGTGCGGCCATTCTTTCAGGACGGAACCCTCACGTGGCGCCATCGCCCCGAGTACTTTGATCGCGTCCTGCTCGATGCTCCGTGCTCAAGTGAGGGTCGATTCCGAGCCGACAATCCTGAGACCACACGCTACTGGAGCCTGAAGAAGATTCGTGACGCTTCCCGCAAGCAACGCCGTCTCCTGTATTCAGGAATTCAATGTCTCAAGCCAGGCGGGAGGTTGGTTTACTCCACCTGTTCGTTCGCTCCCGAAGAGAACGAGGTCGTGGTCAACAAGCTCATGAAGAAATTCCCGCAAGCACTGCGGATCGTTCCGATCACCATGGATATTGCGGCTCTGCGTGCGGGTCTGACCGAATGGGAAGGACGGGTTTTTTCGGATGATCTGAGTCTGGCCGGCCGCATCGTGCCCGACGACCTCATGGACGGGTTCTTCGTCTGCTGCATCGAGAAGACGGAATCAACCGTGACTCCTTGAGTGGGTCTGTCTAGGTCCTTCGATCGACCACGTGCTCGCCGTACTTGTTCACGAGAAACCGCCGGCGGAACGAATAATAGGCGGTGTCGCACACCTTGCTTGTGTAATAGGCATTGTACCCGCCTCCGATTACCGCACCGGTAACGGGTGCCAACTGCGCGAGTTTGGCACGCGTCAGGTTCAGTCCGATAGAGCGCGCAATACGAGTCACGGCCTTGCTGACGGCGATCTGCTCTATCACTTCGAGCGCCTGCATTCTCGCGAGGCGATTCGTGATCTTGATGATCGGCGACATGGCGATGTCCTTCGCCTTCGTACTTGGTCTGGCCGCGTGATCGAGCAGCGATAACGCGTACAAGCGCTCGACGTCGCTCGAAATATCGAATCCGTAATGGATCGCAAACTCTCCTGCAGCGCGAAGATTCATTGCAACGAGAGCGACAATATCCGTTGGTATGCCGGCGGCCCCGGCGATTCCTGCCACCGCGCCCTCCGCTGCCGCGAGATTTCGATAGCGTGCCGACAGTCCGGCGACCGCAGTGTCAATCTCTTGAAGGTCGAGAGTGCGGATGTCATGCACGTCGCGTATCGAGTGACCGGCCGCCCGATACTTGTCAAGGATGGACTGGGACGGTAACCAGTCGTGGGTGATCTCGTTGATGAGCCGTATGAGTCCGGAGATGACATTCTCGATCGTCCAGTCAACGCCCGGGATTCTGCGGACCTGATCCGCAGTGAAATTATAGGCGTCGTTCAGGTGTCTCTTGAACACCCCGAACCAGGAATGGTCGGGCCGACTCCACTCGTGGATCTCACGGATGGCCTGCAGCTCGTAAGCGGAGGGCGAAGGAGCGAGTTGAGTGCCGGTCATGAAGCGATGATGGTTGTGCCTGTGTTGTCGCGCCTACGTATCGAATCGACATTTGCTACACCGACGTTCTTCGATCAGTTCTGGATCGGCCAGAACACACCAAATCGAATCCGCTTCTCGGCGAGTGGATACACCGGCACCAGCAGATTTCCGGGCAGGAACGACGTTCCTGACAGGAAATTCTCGTATGCCAGGAACAGCGTGGCGGTTCTTACGCCGCCGGTCAAAACCAGATCGAGGGTCGCTGACGATTCGACCGGCCGGGCGCCTTCGACCGGGATAACCAGAAGGCCGCTCTGCGGATGAAAGGCGCGTCCCGCGAATTCGCTCCAGAACCGACCCCGGATGGAGATGTCGAGATCGAGGTCACGCTGGAAGATCAGGTAGCGCATTCCGAGACTCGCCACCGCGTAGAAATCCGGGACCGTTGAACGATACAGCTCCTGCAAAGCGTCCTCGGTTTTCGATACGCCAAAGACCGTTGGTTGAGCTTTGAAGTAGAAACCGCGTTGCGCTTGACGACGATATCCGAAATCGAGACCGGCCGACACGACTCGCAGCGTTCCCGTTCCCACGGCGGCGCGTACGGAATCCGGATCTTCCGTTGCGAAATAGTCGGTCCAGGTCGCGTTGCCCGTGAGCGTTCCGAGCACGGTGAGGTCGAGGGGTCCGGCGGCGACGGAGAGGGTCGTTCGCACAAGCCGATTCGGGCCGATAGGTACTTCATCGATGGGAGCCAGGAACGGGCCGAGTCCGGTCCGGTCGATCTGGCTGATCGGTTGCGCGGTCTGCGATGCCTCCAGGCCAAAGAGGGCCGGCCCGAAGGACTGCCGAACAGCGGCTTTGGCCACAAGTTGCGTACCATCACTTCTGGTCTCAATCCCCAGTTTTGCCAGAGCGTGCAGCGCTCCAAAACGTATCTCCTCGGTGGCCGTGGCAAGGAGCCGCGAATCCGTTTCGTTCGCAAACACGAGTTCGTCGGATCGGGGGCTTGTGGTATTCGTGGATCCGTCTATATCAAACGTCAAGCGGTGCCTCGTCCGTGCGAGAGCGTGCGAGAGTTTAAAGAAGAGAGCGGTTGATCGCACCGTCAGGGTGTCGGCCTGCCGCCGGTACTCAAACCGCTGACTGGAGTAGCCTGCGGTCGCTGACGTCACGTTTCTTCTCGCACCCGTTCGATCACGTCGGAATGTCGCGAACACGTCATTGCGTTTTGTCGACCTGCGAGCGTCCGAATCGATTACGGTGGCCCCAAGTCTCTGGTAGATCGATTCAAAATCGTTGGTGATGCGCGGAACCACTCCTCCGTGGGCGCCCACCGATCGCTTGTTGTAGAGATCGCCGAGCTCCAGGCTCCATCCAGGCCGCAGGAACTTGACGCGGCTGTAGATCTGCCGTCCCTGGGTGAGGCGACTTCCCGGATACTCGCCGTCCGCGCTTTCGCCCCCGTACGAGAACAACAGGTTCAACACTCCGTCACGCCCGCCCACCGCAAGCCGTCGATTTTGCGTGTGGAGGCCCGAGACCTTCTGCAGGCCGCTGCCTGTCTGGTAGCGAAGCTCTGTCAGCGGGTCGGCGGTCTTCTCGTAGTCGACGAGCGTGCTGACACGGAGGCCTGCGGGGCTTCCGTCGTCGGGCGCATACTCGATTGACGGCGTCCCGGCAGAAGCCAGTGGCAGCAGATCGTAGAGCGGGCGGCCTGTGAATAGGTCCCGAAATGGAATGCCGCTCCAGACGAGTCCAACATGCTGCGGCGATAGCCCCGCCGGACTCCAGCCGTGCGGCCAACCATACGAGCCAAGGTCGTACAGCATGGACGTCGGCTCGTCGCGCAACATGTCGGTCAACTCGAGCGAAGGCGTGCGGGCCGGGATGCGGGCAGCGATCGGAATCCTGAAGCTCTCCGGCCACACCGAGCGGGCTGAATCCGGTATCGCCAGGGGAGAGGCGGGCCTGGCCGGCGCCGGTCCCACTATCGTCGCGTTCGTATCTGGAGGTGCCGTCGACACGGAGTCGGCCGGGGCTGCCTCCTGTGCTCGCGTGGGCGACAGGGAGGCGAACGCGATCAGAATCGCCAGAAAAGCAACCCGCACGAAGAGGTCGCGGCGCGGCCGGGGTTCAAGGTCGGATCGAGTCAAAGGCTCAGCTTCGGGGCAGATTCCGGGAAAAGGCCAAACAGGCGGCCCTCAATTTGGCCGAGGACTTCTCGGCGATGTTCGTCTTCGTTGACGAAATCAATCGTGTCGACGTCAATGACCAGTTTCGGTCCGAGATCGTACCTCTCAATCCAGTTCTCGTAATGAACGTTGAGTTTCTTCAGGTACTCGATTCGGATGGTGGATTCAAAGTCACGCCCACGCGACTCAATGTGCTTCACCAGTGTCGGCACGGACGCTCGCAGGTACACCAGCAAATCCGGAGGGCGCAGATACGACGTCATGATCGCGAACAGGTCCTGGTAGTTGGTAAAGTCACGCTCCGTCATGAAGCCCATCTCGTACAGATTGCGAGCAAAGATCTCAGCGTCCTCGTAGATGGACCTGTCCTGGACGACTGACTGTGGTGCGAGCTCGATCTTGCGCTGATGATTGAAGCGACTGGAGAGAAAAAAGACCTGCAGGTTGAATGACCATCGCTCCATGTCGTCGTAAAAGTCCGACAGATACGGATTGTCGTCGACGCGCTCGTAGAGAGCATCCCACTGGAAGTAATCGCTGATGAAACCGGTCAGTGTGCTTTTGCCGGCCCCGATGTTGCCCGCAATAGCTACAAATTTCTTGTTGTTGTTGTCGCTCACGCGTCGAGAAGTTAAGTGGTCAGGATACGGAGCCGGAAGTTTCGTGACCTTCGAAGCGGACATCCATTCCCGGAATTCCGAACGAAGTGCCGACCGCGAGTGCAGCTGCCACCATCGGTGTGTCCATTGGAACCGTTCTGGTTTTGTTTGCTACCTCTTCGAGGCGGACAGAAGTTAATTGATTTCCCTGAAGAGCGACCATGCGGCCAAATCGTCCGTCGATCACCATCGAGGCGGCAAACGATCCGTACGCCGTGGCGAGATTTCGATCGTACGCCGTCGGTGTTCCCCCTCGCTGTATGTGTCCCAGCACCGACGTACGCACCTCGCTGCGAATGAGTCCGCGCAGCTGGTCGCCGAGAACATACCCGATCCCTCCGAGGCGCACCGGATCCGGACTGTCCGCGATGACACGCTTGACCGTCAGTTCACCACCGACCGGCTTGGCTCCCTCAGCGATCGCAATGATCGTGAAATTCTGTCCTCCCATCTCGCGCTCCCGGCAGATGCGTGCGACCGATTCAATGTCGTAGTCGAGTTCGGGCATCAGGATGATGTCGGCGCCACCGGCTGTGCCGGCAAATAGTGCAATCCAGCCAGCATAGCGCCCCATCGTTTCAATGATCATCACGCGGTTGTGACTCTGCGCAGTCGTGTGGAGACGGTCAATGGCTTCGGTTGCGATCGAAACAGCGGTGTCGAATCCGAAGGTCCGCTCGGTACCCACGAGATCGTTGTCAATCGTTTTGGGCACACCCACGACCTTTATTCCCATCTCGTTCAGTCGATGGGAGATCGACATGGTCCCGTCACCCCCTATCGTAATCAGAGCGCGCAGCCCGAGCTCTTCATAGTTCCTCGCCACCTGCGCCGAGACGTCTGCACCGCCCCGCTCGTGGTAGTTGAAGGGGTTCGCCTTGTTGCTCGTGCCCAGTATGGTCCCCCCGCGGGTGAGAATTCCGCTCACGTCCGAGTATGACAGCGGCCGGATCCGCCGCTCGATCAAGCCAAGGAAACCATCCTCAAAGCCAATGACCTGCGCATTGTGCTGGAGGATGAGGCTTTTCGTCACTGCGCGAATTACGGCATTCAAACCCGGGCAGTCACCGCCGCCCGTTAGCACACCTACGCGAAAACGTTGGGACATAGTCTTGGTTACGCTTCCAATTTGTCAATAATCCTGCACCAGACCCGCCTGGTTCCCGCATAATGAACCGCTCGAAGTGGGTCTCAAGAGTCGGTCAACATGCCGTCAGACATAGGGTAAACATCTTCGAATTGAGTGTTTTATGAAGATACGAAAGCCAGTGCCTGCCGGTATTCATTTGACAGAAGTCGATTCCGAGGTCTATCATTCAGGCCGACTACCACTGTCTATCAGCCGATCGTCGACAGTTCGGGACGCAGGTTGTTCTATCAACACGGCATTCGCCGTCTTCTGCTTTGGTCCCTTCAGGCATATCACTTCTGCGGCCTGCGCGTCTCTGGCTCTCGTTGAGTCTGGCGCTCGCTTGCGGCCTCGGTGCGAATTTGGCCTTCGGCCAACTGCGCCTTACGGATGCGAGACCCGTCTTTGCAGAGGGCGACCAGGGTAATATCTACGTCGAGTGGGATGGCTCCGAACCGCTCATGGGAGGAGCACTGAGCCTTCCCGGAGGCTGGAAGCTCGTTGATGTGGCGGTTGTCCGAGCCGGCCGCCGACATCCGGCCTCATGGTCTCTGGATGCCGACGACGCGGTGTATCGTATCACGTCCGAGAATCCCGAAGCGGGCCCGCAGTCTATTGTCCTCAAGCTCTCTGCGCCGAAGTACGCAAGCAGAGGGATGTTGAGTCTGACACCCAGCGTCGTGGCTGTGGCCGGTGAAGAGCCGAAGGCGGAGTTGGCCCTGGCGCTTCGAGAGGCGCTGAGTACGGAGCCCTCGCACATGGACGAGTCGAACATGATGGCGGTGTTCGGTGGTAGCAGCCGAATCGAACTGCGAGGTCGTCGCCTTCCTGTGTTCACGGGAGATCGCTCCTATACGGCCGAGTTCTGGCTCAAGACCACGGGTCTCGACCAGGTCATCATGTCCACGTGGAACGGAGATGAAGAAGCCGGCTATCCGATCGAAATTGAGATTGCGCCGGACGGACGTCTACAGTACTACAGGGGCGAGCCCGGCAGACACCTGTCCATGTCGAGTGGCCGGCCGGTCGCAGATGGACAGTGGCATCACATGGCGGTTGTCCACGATGAAGTGCGCGGATGGACGCGCTTGCTGATCGACGGCGCGCCCGCAGACTCGTTGTTCGGCCACACGGATCCAACCGCGAAAGGCGCAAATGCCACGTTGTGTCTCGGAGGCCGGTGTATCAGGGAGTCGGATACATCCGGGCCTCGAAGTTGGGGATTCGTTGGAAACCTGGATTTCGTTCGGTTCTGGCCCACGGCCAGAACGATCAGGCAGATTTCCGCCAGTCTCGGCGAAACCATTCCGCAGGTTGCAGGAATGGTCGCGCTCAGTTTCGAGGAGACAATGTCGCGCGATCTGGTACTGAGCGGCGCGCAGATACCGCGTGAACGGTCCGACTTCCTTTTCTACGACCCGGTCGAAAACCTGTCGGCGTCGATGGAAGGCGGAACGGTCTTGGTCAGTTGGGAATCGAGTAATCGCAACACGGCTGCATTCGTTGTGGAGCGATCCAGTGATGGGTCTGAATTCCAGGAGATCGGTAGGACGGTCCCGGACAGATCTGTCACATCCTTTGACTACGCCGACGACGAGGCTCCGGAAGGGGTAATTTACTATCGCATAAAGCAGATTCTCTCCAATGGTGCAGTGCGAAGCTCGGGGACGCTCAAGGCCGGCCTTGGCGGCGAAGAACTTCCTTCGGCCACAAGCACGCTGATTGCGAATTTCCCCAACCCGTTTAGCGGACAGACTACGATTCGCTACGAGGTGGTAGAGCCCGAGTACTTGAGTGTGTCAGTCTGGGACCTGTCCGGACAGCGGGTGGCTCTGCTCGCTGAGGGCGTCGCAGCTCCCGGGATTCATGAAGTACTGTTCGTCGCCGGCGACCTGCCGAGCGGCACGTATTTCGTACGACTGCAGACCGACGAAGTGGTCCGGACGAAAACGCTGACCCTGACGCGCTAGCCCGCCACTGTCGGGCGACCCTGATCTGCAGGTAAGGGTGATCCTCACGTCTCCTGCGACGAGCCTGATCGGCCGCTATCTTCGGTTGACTCAAGCGAAAGGCGGTACTCTACAGACATAGCGCACAATCATGAAAATCAGGTACTTCGGTCATTCTGCTTTCGAGATCATATCGTCGGGAGCGACCATCCTTGTGGATCCGTTCATTACAGGTAACCCGCATGCCGAAGGTGTGGTGCTGCCGGGCGACCTGAACCCGGACGTCATTTTGCTCACTCACGCTCACGGCGATCACTGGGGAGACACGCTGACGATTGCAAAGCGCAGCGGCGCCATTGTCGTAGCCAACTTCGAGATCATCTCGTATGTGCAGGCGAACGAACACAGTGCCGTACAACCTATGAATACCGGAGGCGAGTGGCGTTTCGAATGGGGAAAGGTTATCCAGACGTATGCCAGGCACTCCTCCTCATTTCCGGATGGCACGTATGGAGGCAATCCCAACGGCTACATCGTTCATGCAGATGACAAGTGCGTCTACGCGCTTGGCGATACGTGTCCGTTTGCAGAGATGGAGTGGATTGGAACGGATCACGACGTGGATGTGGCCATGATTCCGATCGGCGACTGCTTCACCATGGGGCCGAAGGAATCGCTCCGAGCGATACGCATGATCAAGCCTAATGTCTCGGTGCCGGTCCACTACGGTACGTTCCCGCCCATCGAGGTTGACGCTGCCGCGTGGGCGGACAGAGTGGCAGCTGAAGGCTACGTGGCACGCGTGTTGGATCCGGGAGCCACGATGGAGTTCTAGGTCACTAACGATTCATACTGGAGGATCGATGTATGTCTGGGAAAGCGCACAAGATGGGTCTCAGGTCCCATATGGTCTGGCTCGCGATACCGCTTCTGCTGTACCCCGCGAGTGGGCAGTCGCAAGATCTCGTCGCGCCGATGGCAGAGGTGCACCCGACGTCTCTCGAAAAGCATGGAGATGTTCGCGTGGACGAGTACTACTGGCTGAAGGAGAGGGACAATCCCGCCACCATCAACTACCTGGAAGCCGAGAATGCCTATCTCGATCAGGTCATGGCGCACACGAAAGATCTGCAGCAGACGATCTTCGACGAGATCAAGGCCAGGATAAAGCAAGACGATTCGACCGTTCCGTACCGCACCGGGGACCATTACTACTACGTTCGATACGAGGACGGTAAGGAG
>JABDKH010000176.1 GCA_013002345.1 Rhodothermales bacterium | reverse complement strand
GCCGTCGTCATCGGATTCCTCGTCTTTGCGATTGCGGGCTCTCTCGTTTGGACCGCTTTTCTGATTTTTCTCCCGCCGCCATGGCCATTCCTCGCGATGGCCGTCGTACTTGTCGTGTACGTGCAGTACCTACGCGGACGTTGGTGGCCGGGCTCGACGGTGGAGTTCAAGAGTACCAACTTCCGCGCCACACGCATGCCGGTACGCGTCTGGATCTGGAGCCTGCTCGCAGCCGTGTTCGTTGTTTTGGTCGTCCAGTCCGGTCTGGTGGTGACCTTTCGAATTGTGGAGTTTCCGGCTGAGGCCTGGTCTCTCGGCTTCGACTTTGGCGGCACTGCGACCTGGGTTGCCTGGTCTTTTGTGGTCGTTGCTGCTGCTACTGCCGCGATCACGGAGGAAGTGGGCTTCCGAGGTTACATGCAGGTTCCTCTCGAGAACCGGTATGGACCGGGAGCCGCCATCACCATCGTCTCGGTCGTGTTTCTGCTCTCACACCTTCATCAGGCCTGGGCGCCGCTCGTGCTTGTTCACATCTTCGGAGTGAGTGTGCTGTGGGGAATCCTCGCGCGCGTATCCGGCTCGCTGATTCCGGGCATCATCAGTCATACGCTGGTCGATGTAGTCAACTTCTCATACTGGTGGACAGACATCGCGGGTCGGTTTGAAATGGAGACGATCGAGCGAACCGGAGTCGACCGTCATTTTGTTCTGTGGGTGCTGATCCTTTTGTTGTCGCTCATCGCATTCTGGCGGGCTTCGATTCGGACGCACGAGGCCGCCCAGTGGTCGAATGAAAGGATCGACTGAACGAGTTTCAGAGCCCTCACCGAGGCATGACAGGTCTCACGGATGGTCTACTCAAAGTTCACAGGTGTCGCCACCCAGGTTGCTCGTGGAGTCTTCATCCTGTGCATGATGTGCCGGCTGGTTCAGGCGCAGACTACAGAGCTGTCGTACTTCCCCTACAGTCCCGGGGACTCTGCCGTCTTCAATATCTCATATCCGGGTACTCACTCGGTTTGGGTCGGCGGCGAATTCAACAGTGGCGAGCATGACTACGTCATCGTGGAGGGAATACAGGGTCGACGGAGCCCCGACACAATGCGGGTTTCGAATAATCAGGTTATCCGGATTGAGAACGGGACCGAGTATGTCCTGTACGATTTTTCTTTACCGGACAGTTCTGTATACCACGTTAAGGAAGGTGCGTGGCCGGGTGCCGACACATTTCGAGTGACCATCGAACGCCGTTCTCAGGAGAACGTACCGGCCGGCACATTCGATGATTGTGTCAGGTTGCACTTCGACATCCCGCAGTACGTCGACGATGAATGGTCGTACTCTTTTTGTCGTGGCATTGGACTCGTGTGGCACGGCGGCGCGTGGGGCGGAGGCACGCTGGAATGGGCGTCCATTGGCGGCGTCGTGATCACTTCGAACGAGAGCGTACGAAGGCAGAATCAAGAGCCACAGCTGTACCCCAATCCGGCATCAGAGGTGGTTACATTTCTTTTCCCCGGGCGCGGGGAATCGAGCCGACATGTCAGAGTGTTCGACGTGCTGGGAAGGCAGCTTGAGAGTTATTCAATCGTGGCACGAGACGAATCGACCGTTGACGTCAACGTGACCGGTCTGTCGCCCGGCGTCTATGTCGCCAGAATTGAGGACGCGAAGGCTGCGTTCTCCAGGATGTTTATTGTGGTCAGGTAGTCAGCTCTACCACAATTCGTTGTTGAAGTGCCTCGTTATCTCGACATTGCGAGCGTCCAACCCATCTGCACAGGTATCGCCTGATGAAAAGGAAGACACTTCGTTGCTTTTCCGCCATCATTCTCGGACTTGGTATGGTTCAGCCGGCAGTCGGGCAGGTCAGAGATTCTCTGCGAAGTGACTTCGGCATCGAATTGCTTGGAAAGGCTGCGTTGTACAGTTTCTCTTACCAGCGAATGGTTTCGAAAACCATTGGATTTGAAGTCGGGTTCGCCGCACTCGGCGGAAGCGGGGCCTTTGCCGCCGCATTTCCTGTCGGCGTTCGAGCATACTTCTTGCCGAAGGACGGAACGCCGTTTGCCACCGCCGGAATCGTTCCCGTTACCGGCAGTTTCGACGATGGTCCCGCCGGAGGCGAACTGTTCGGGTATCTCGGAGTCGGCTTCGAGTACCGTGCACAGGGAGGGTTCGTTTTTCGCGGAACGCTTTACGGATTGATCGTCGAAGACGAGTACCTAATCTGGCCCGGACTGCACGTCGGTTATTCCTTCTAGAATCTATTGTCGAGCGCACGCGGGCACATGAAGAATTCAGAGCTACTCGGGACGCTGCAGTTTCTCCGCGATGCGGAACGACTGAAGGATCTAACGCGAACGGCATTCACGACCGAGGGTCGTCCGGAGAGCGTCGCTGCGCATACATGGCGACTCTGCCTCATGTCCGTCGTACTGGAAGAGCAGTTCCCGGAGGTCGACTTTGCACGACTGGTCAAGATGTGCATTATCCACGACCTGGGAGAGGCGATCGGCGGCGATATTCCCGCAATTGAGCAGAAACCCGGAGAAGACAAGAGCGCGAAGGAGCGAGAGGATCTCCTGCAACTTCTTCAACCTCTCCCGACTCACACCCGGGACCAGATAACGGAGCTTTGGGATGAGTACGAGGCGGCCAGCACGCCAGAGGCCAGGATCGCGAAAGCCCTCGACAAACTGGAGACCATTCTCCAGCATAACCAGGGGAAGAATCCGGAAGACTTCGACTACAACTTCAACCTGGACTACGGAAAGCAGTACACGAAGGGCGATCCGGTGATCGAGCAGATAAGGAGCATCCTCGATCGCGAAACGGAGATGCGTGCTGACAAGTCGCGCTGACGGCTGCGTTGTCCACGTCAGCCCGACCGCTGGTCAGATCCGAAACAGGTAGCTCACCTTCGCGAAGAAGCCGTCCGCAGTTCTGGACAGTTCTCGAAACCGCCGCTCACCCGGCTCGTCCATCGTTGCCCCGTAGCCGAAATACACCAGAGTGCCCGGTGTCGGCCGGTAGCTGAACAGCCAGTCGGTGCGGAATTCGTTTGACGTGTCGCCGGTGTCGCGAACGTTCTCTACGAATATTGCGTCGCCGCTTCTGTCGACGAGAGCTGAACGCGTTCGGGCCGTGTACTGCCCGATGAAGCGAACAAAGATCGACGGGGTGATCTGATATTCAACCTTGAGCCTGGGAATATTCTCCGTTGAGAACCGAGAGTCGTCCCTCGCCCTTGTGAGGGTACGCCGAACGAACTGCAGCGTAGCGCGGAGGGAATTCGTCGGTCGAACGTCAACAGTTGCCCGGATGCTTCGGCGCCGGCCTGGCGCGGCCTCGCGGAATATCGGTGTCTCACCAAACCCGAAGCTCGCAGTTGCCGTCAGGTACTGGTAGGTGGGTGAGGTGGCTCCCACAGATCCCGTCCACAGGTCCGTTTCCTTTGGGGGCACGGTGAAAGCCACGGGATCCATGGCCGGATCTGTTTCAACGGTATAGTTCAAATAGGCATCAGGCTCAAAGCTGAAGAAACTCCTTGAGAGCGATCCGCTTAGTCGCCACCCGCCGCGCAACGTGGCTGAGGGAAAGATGGATTCATCACCCTCTATTGTGCCGCCACTGATATCGTCGTAGCTCCACAGCCGTGAGATCCCAAAGAAGGCGCCATACGTTTCGATCAACGCGTCCTTCCGACCGTAGCCCGTGAGCCGGTTGAACGCACGCGTTGCAAATGTCCCGGTTCGGTTGACGAATCCGGCGGCTGCTTCGAAATCTGGAGCAATTGCCGTCACACTGTAATTGAAGCCCCAGTTGCGCCCGGTTCGGTCCCAGACGGCGCTCAACAGAGGACCATTCGACGGAGCGCCGCCCGCCTCGGTCCAGGATTGAACCGCCTGAAACTGAGCGAAATAGAGCTTTGAGTGCACGATGCGGAGATCGGCTCCTGCCAGCCGGGAGTAGCTGCCTCCGTCCTCACGAGTTGTCAATACACCACCAACGGTGGAGCTTCTGCCGATGTCACTCCTCAATCGGGCGATCGCGAACACGGGAGTGTCGTCGCCGGATTCGGAGTAGTCGCGACTCTCTGCCGCAAGAATCGTCGCGACGTTCAGGCGCCCCACCTTGCCTCCGAGCTTCAGGCCTGCCTCGGGATCAACAATTCGGCGCGTATAAATGAGTTGGCTTGGCGTATCGAACAGCTCCAGGCCGTCGAGAAAGAACGCGCGCTTCTCCGGATAGAACAATGCGAAACGCTCGTTCAGCACCACCTGCCCGACATCGGCCTCCACCTGCGAGAAGTCGGGGTTGATGGTGCCGGTAAGGGTGGCATTCTCTCGGATCCCCCATCGGACGTCTCCGCTCAATGATCCCCCGCTTGAGTATCCCCACGACCCGTCGTCCGCCCTGTCGCCGTCGAACCGCGCCGTCGACGAAGGTGTGATTTCCAGCACCAGCCCGCGCTTCATGTCCTGAAGTCCGCTGAGTGTGCCCGCCTGCGCAAGAAAGCTCGCGTTGGCTCGTACCGCTGGCGCCCAGCTGTCCTGAAAACCCGAATGCTGGACCCTTCTCAATACGTGGATTCCCCAATCCTGGACCGAGCCCTCCTGGTAGCGGAGACTCTTGAATGGTATTCGGACTTCTACCACGTAACCTCCGTCAACCAGACGGCCCTTGGAGAAAAAGTTGTAGTCGGGGTTGAGGTCGACGCTGCCATCCATGGGATTTATGTTGCCCGTGCCGCCGCCGGTTGCCGAGCTGCCGCCCGCGCCTCCACCGAACTGGTCGCTTCGCGTGCCATCGGCCTGTACCCCGAGCGCGTTCACGCTGAACAAAAAGGCAACACGCCGGTCGTTGTAGGTGTCCAGCAGAATCGAGACGTGATCCTCACTCGCGATATTGTCACGGTTTGCCTGCGTGGCCCGGACAATGTCACCGTGCATCTCGGTGGCGCGAATCCCGAAGTGGATGGCTTCCGGTGAGTACCATACGAGGACTTCCGTCGGATCCTCGGCCGGCCTGCCATCGACGGGCTGATACTGCGAAAAATCGGTCAGCCTTGCGGCCTGGCCCCATGCCGGTTCGTCGAGCACACCGTCGATTTCGGCTCCGGCTTCAAGTCTCGGAACGACGATATTGATCTGCCCCGAGCGCCCACTGTGGTCACCCGGTACCTGTTGGACGAGAAGGAGGCCGAGAATAATGGCGGAGATGTTCATCGGCACAAATTACGATGTCTGTTGCGTCGACGCACGGAGGACTCCGAATCAGCCGGATAACCTGACCCACAGGAGATGTCAGGGCCCCGACAATTCAGCCGCCGAAACCCGTCTTGTTACTGCACCGCAGGCCACGCCAGTTACCAGACGCACGGTGTGAGTGTTGGAAGACGCCACGACCTCCCAGGTCCGCAATCCGGCAGCGTGGCTTCTTGTCTACTTTGTTCTGTATCTCATCTATCTCTTCTTTCACCAGGAAGGTGAACTCGCGCACTGGGGTACCCTCGTCCTCATTCCGTTACTCGGACTCTGGTACACACGTCGTCGATCAGATCCAGAATTCGGTGCAAAGGCCACGCTCAAAAAGGTCGGACTCTTCTGGCCTCCACCCCGCCAGGGTATGGCGATTGCAGTAGTCCTGGTTCTCGCGCTACAGATCGTCCAATTAATGAATCGCCGTCAGAGAGCCGCTCTCGATCCGATCCTCAGTTCATCTCATGCAGTGTGGCTCGTACCAACCGCATTCCTCCTCATAATGGTGACGGCGGCGTTTACCGAAGAAGTCTTCTTCCGAGGATTGATCCAGCGCAGCGTGACCGAACGAACGGGTTCCAACACAGTGGGTGTACTCGTCGCGACGATCGCCTTCTCGTTGTACCACGTACCCTATGCCTATCTGAATGCAGCCTGGCCAAGTGCAGGGGATCTGGGACATGCTGTGCAGCTCGCGTTTGCGAACGGAGTGCCAGGTGGTGTTATTATTGGTCTGCTGTTTATCCGCTCTCGCTACAATCTTACTGCACCAATACTGGTACACGCCGCAGTGGACTGGATTCCGGCAACGATTGCGATTGCAGAGGCCTGGTTGCCGAGCCTGCAAGGTTCGGGCTGATTCCACCGAGATGTTGACGCCGTAGCCTCACCATGATTCGTACTCCCCCGGTCACAATTCGAAACGAAGAACCCGCAGACGCATCGGCGATCCGTGCGCTAAACAAAGTGGCTTTTGATGGACCTGATGAAGCCGATATCGTCGAAGCCATTCGCGAAGCATGTAGTTCCGCACTGTCGCTCGTTGCGGAGCAAGATGGTCGTGTCGTAGGGCACATCCTCTTCAGTCCGGCCACAGTGGTGTCGGTCGGTGGCGACGTAGTAGGAATGGGCCTGGCACCGATGGCGGTCGAATCCCGGTCACAGCGACAGGGGGTCGGTTCGAGTCTCGTCGAGACCGGACTGGAGCAATTGCGGAGGTCCGGATGTCCGTTCGTGATTGTGCTCGGCCATCCGGCATACTATCCGCGGTTCGGCTTTCGTCCGGCTTCCGAGTTTGGACTGATCTGCCAGTGGGCCGGAGTGCCGGACGAGGCGTTCATGGCAATCATTCTCGATGAGCGGAAGATGAGCGGAGTCGTGGGCGTGGCCAGGTACCGGGACGAATTTGACGAAGCGATGTAGACCCCGGGCATTCTGATGACAACGACACTTGAGCATGCGAGCTTGACTATTGACTATGAAACTCCTTGAGATCACATCCGACCGATTCCCCGACTGGCTGCAGCTTCGACAGAAACTGTTTGCGGATCTCGATCGTGACCACCATCGCGAGGAGATGGACTTGATCCATTCCTCACCTGAGGCGACAGCCTTTCTCGGTACTACAGAGGAAGGCGAGCACGTGGGATTGATGGAGGTGTCGCTGCGAAACTTCGTGGACGGCTGCCTCGGCGGCCCGGTGGGGTATGTCGAAGCCCTCTATCTTGAGCCGCCGTATCGAGGTAAGGGAGAGGGTCGCAACATGATCGACTTCGCGGCAGACTGGTTTCGTGCACGTGGTTGCCGTGACATGGCGGCCGATGCCGATCTCGAAAACGTACTGGCTCAGAAGTTCTTTTCGCACATAGGCTTCTCAGAGACATTTCGAATCGTACAATTCAAACGAACGCTCGAGAACGTTGACGTGACCCGATCGACCAACGAAGACGAGGATATCGGATGATTCAGAAGATCGCCTGGCTCGCTCTGGCGGGAGCGCTCGGCACTGTCGCCCGCTACGCCCTGGCCGGACTGGTCCAGAATCTCACCGGCGCTGCCTTTCCCTGGGGGACGGCGGCCGTCAACATCATCGGCTGCTTCTGGGCGGGACTCCTGTGGGCGCTGTTCGAGAATCGATGGACTGTATCCG
>JABDKH010000175.1 GCA_013002345.1 Rhodothermales bacterium | reverse complement strand
CCACCCCTGTAGTCACCCATGTGCGGAATAGCCGCAGCCCCGGGGTTCCAGAAAAGAGCATCGGGCCCACTTACGACCGCGGTATACGCGTGACCCAGCGCACTGCCGCGAGCCCCCGTACCGATCGTCAGAAAGGTTGCTGATGTCGTGCCGACGCGACTCTGACCGAAACTGGCCGCCGGGACCAGTAGTGCTAGAATCACAATCAGAAGATTCGATCTTCGCCCTGTGATCATGTTCAAATCCTCCCGGCTAGAGTACAGAATTGATGTTGCATTTGAGCCTACTTGACCAGTGCGAACTTCCCCACGTGTTCGCCGACTCCGGGCGCCTCAACGTGGTACACATACACCCCGAACGCCACGTCCTGCTTGTCCACCGTTTGCAGGTTCCAGTAGATCGAACCGCCACAACCACCCGCATCCTGCGTGCAGGTGTTGTTCGTCCCGCCCTCGTGGCGGAGCGTATTCACCAGTTCGCCGCGCAAGTTGAAGATGCGGATCGTGGCCGGCGTAGGCAGATTGATAAACTGGATACGCCGCTCGCCACGACCGTCGACCTGTGTACGGGTCTCCATCTCCGACGCACCGACGTAAGGATTCGGCACAACGGCAATGTCCTCGAGCACGTTCTTTGCGGAGTCTGCATCTATCGATGACGACTTAGTCGTGAACTGGAACATGTCGCCCGTCGCAAATTCCCGTAGAACTGAGACTCGCAGTACGTCGCCTGGTGACGGAGGGATCGACTGTTGACCATCCGGTATGGTGAACGAAACGCGATGCCTGAACTTGCGCCCTGTGACACCACGCTCACTGAAAATCAGCACATCCTCGGGGCCAAATTGCCGATCTGCATTCCCATCCTCGACCCACAGTTCCGTCACCGAGTTCTTCTGGACGTTCACCCCGAAGATGGGAATCGGCTCCCGAACGAACAGCGGGCTCGGGGTCCTCGGAGGTGTATAGGTTGAGTCCGCAGGATCTACCCATCTCAGTTCGTAGTCGTCCGGTGAGACGGCAAAGGACGGGGATCTGTCGAGTTCGACGGAGGCCACCCAGTTTGTCTGGACGCCGTCAAGCTGCGTCGGATCAAGACTAGTCGTCTCGTTCGCCGTCCCCGCGTTGTCCACGTAACCGAAATTATCCAGGTTGTATACGATCTGCCGGCTTTCAAAATCAACGTTGTTGATCTCCACCACAAAACCGTCGATCAGTGGCGACACGTCGACGAGCGGAGACCGGCCAACAACCATACGGTTCTCGGAGACCTTAAAGATCTCGTACTCGGTCGTGTTGTAGAGGTCGGTCGGAACCACAGGTTCGCTGAAGAAACGCATCTGATAGACCCCGTCCGGATCGAGGAGTTCGTCGCCGATTATCTGGACGTTGATCGAACCTGATCCGACGCCTTGTGTTACGGTGCTCAGATCTTCGTTGGAGCCACCGTCCACAAGGCCAGCGGTTCTGGATCTCGGGATAACAACGGCTGCATTCTGTGACAGACCGACAACCTTGCCGAGCTGGTCGACACTGACGTTAAAGACGTTCTCCTGCGGATCGATCTCAACCTTTCCCGTCTGCTCATTGATAATTCCGCGGTCGTACGCCACCAGCGCATAATAGATCGGTACGCCGTTCCTGACATCCTCGTCAACATAGAAGAACGAGAGGCCGGTATCGTTACCCATGTTGTAGACCCCTTCGCCACCCAGTACTGTCCTGGGACCGCTGATCCCGTTTTCAAGATCCCACTGTGCAAGCGGCTTGAAGAACGTGGGGGTACCGTCAACATTGGAGATAGTGCGGCTGTCCGATAGCAGCGGGTCGGTGCCTTTGTACAAACGGAAGCCCTCGAAGTCAAAGGACTGCGAGAACCGGTCAAAGCTCGCAACGGCGAGTGTGTCCCAGGTCAGCACGACCCTCTCGTCTCCCGGTACCGCCAGCAGTGTCGGCGTGAACGGTGGCTGCGCGAACTGGTAGTCCGCGTTGTAAATGCTCTGTACGGTTCGTCGGTTCTTGAAAAAGTCCGTGTCGTCCGGACCGGCTCCGAAGATCCAGGCTGTCGAGAAGAACGTCGTCGCTTGCGGCCGCAAACTGACGGGACCGGATGAGAAAAGAATGAACGGTTCGACGTCGGCAACCTCTTCGGTCAGACCCGTCGACCCGATGATAATATTGGGTTCGGCGACATTGAAGATCTGGTTCCACAGCCACGTGTCGTCGCGCAAATTATCGCCACTTTCGTAAAACGGACGTGTGTCGAGGTCATAGCCTGTCAAACCGATCTGGTCGGACTCGTCAACATCCAGTTCGTCGAAGTTCGGCTCCCCGTTCTGCGGTATGCCGTCTCCTTCTCCGGTATCGGGACCCGGGTACGCTAGGTCGAACGGACCCTTGCCGTCCAGACCTACGTCGCTACGCGTGTTCTCACCCGGGTCGATAACACCACTGCCGTTGGCGTCATCGAAGCCAACCCAGTCAAGGTTTTCATCGCCCGTCCACCACCTTCCTTCTGCGAACGCCGGCCGCTCCTC
>JABDKH010000174.1 GCA_013002345.1 Rhodothermales bacterium | reverse complement strand
GCCTTTGGGGGATTCAAAGGGATCCTTGGCAAGGGAATGGCCATCTTCTCCTGGGACATTTTCTTGTTGGCGCTGTTCGTCCTCGCAAGTCAGCCATTAATGATGGTACAGGGCAAGCCGTGGCGCTTCCTGTGCAGGATGATTGTGTTCGCGACCTGCTGGATACTGATGATGGTCGCACTGGCAGACCTCGGCTACTTCATCACGACTGGCACCAATGCGAATTGGCCCCTGCTGCAGTTCGTCCTGCGAAACCCGGGTCTGGCGCTGCCAGCAATTACGGGTGGCCTGTCGGCCCTTCAGATGCTGCTGCTCGCGATGCCGCTCATCCTCGTAATTGCTGCCATTGTCACTTCGGCTTTGACGGATTCACAGCATTCTTTCAGCGCGAGTCATTCGGAACGGCAATACCCGGTCCCTCTTGGCGTCGCGTTGATCGCGCTAATCTGTGCCCTGCTTATTCCCGATCGCGTTGCGACAGACATCAGTCGCCCGTTCGTTCACAATCCCGTCATTGAGATTGTACGTGAGATCATTCGCAAGCCAGTCTGGAATCGCGGTGACGTCATGCCGGACCCGTCGGCGGTGTCGCTAACTGACTACCCGCCTGGGACATCGCTGAAAGCCGGTCGCGCTGCCCGACCAAACATTGTGCTGATCATCGTGGAGTCGGGACGTGCTTCGGCGATGCCTCCATTTGGCGACGTGCGTGGCGTGATGCCGTTTGTCGAGCGACTCTCCGACCGGTCCCTTGTCGTGGAGCGCATGTATCCGACAACACCGTGTACATCTGAGTCGCTCATCAGTCTGTTCTACGGCGTTGCGCCGCCCATCACCGCGCGGCTGTTGTATTCGGAAATACGAAGACCTTCGTGGCCGGGGATGATGAGCGGACTGGGCTACAGGAGCGCGTTCTTCTCGGCGGTCGATTTCGTCGAATCACGGGGTGAACGCGAGATGGTCGGAAATATGGGCTTCGATCGTGTAATGGATGGTCGGGATCTGTCGGCAGGTCGAGCCGCTAGCCTGAACTACTCAGGGGCGGCCGATGAAGTGTTCGTTTCTCCGAGTCTCGACTGGATCGACGCCGTCCGGCAGGAGGGGGCACCCTTCCTTGTTGCGTATCACACCAATGCATCGCACCATCCGTACGTGCTGCCCGCTTCTATTGATCTCTACTCCGATTTTGATGAGAACGAAAGCTACAACCGGTATCTCAACGCCCTTCGATACACCGATTCAGTGATCGAGACCTTGTTTGGAGAGTTCGAGACGCGAGGCCTGACCGGAGAGACTGTTTTTGCGATCGTCGGGGATCACGGTGAACTGTTCGGAGAGCATGGCGCCACCTTTCCTCATTGCCACTTTCTCTGGGAGGACGCAATCAGGGTGCCGTTCATCCTGTACGCACCCGGGTCGAGAGCGAAGCGAAGTGTGGTGAGGGGCCCGCTTCAACTCATCGATGTCTTCCCGACCATTCTGGATCTGATGGGAGTCACCGTTTCAGGTGAAGCAACGCCGGGGCTGTCGGCGGCTAGAGGCCAGAGAAGGACGACGGTGATGCTGAGTGCCTCGGCGAATCAGTCCATGGCACTGTTGCGAGACTCGCTCAAGTACTTGTACTTCTTTCGGCGTCAGGAAATGAAGGTGTTCAACGTGGTGTCGGACCCGAAAGAAACGGTCGACCTGGCGGGCAAGATCGATGATCAACAGCACGACCGGATAGAGGCAGAGTTATTCCGCTGGCGGGGCGCCGTCAATGCCTCCTACGGTCTCTAGGATCGGACGGATCTATCGAATCACGACCAGTTTCTCGACCGGCGCGGAGGCCGTTCGACAGGAGCGATCTCCCGCGCAGCCTTCGCCCGAATGAATCGATTCGTCCTGTGCTGACGCAAATACCCTGTAGAGGTATACGCCCGTCGCGACCAGATCGCCATCCTCGTCCCGGCCGTCCCATCGGATCTTGTTCCATCCGACCTTCAGTGCTCCCGACTCCAGTGTGGACGGATCTTCAATCAAGTCAAACTCGCGCACGAGCTGCCCATTTATGGTATAGATCCTCAGCCTGAAGTCGTCGATAGAGAACGCGTCAGCGCCGAGGAGTCGAAACGCGAAGACCGTTGACGAACTCATCGGATTCGGATACGGGTACACGCGCTCCACTTCGACGAAGGTCTGCGTACGGAAATGCACCTGGTAGGGATTGTCGGACGCCGGATTGCCTGTCGCGTCGAACGCCTCGACGATGATCGTATGAGTCGTGTCGGAGGCCGGTAGATCTGGCGAGAACCGTATTGTAGCGCGGTCGGACTGGCGCTTGCCCGGTCCGAAGGAGAGATCAGCTGCGGGGATCTCCTTGCCGTCCAGATACACGCGCACAATGGTCGTGTCGCCCTGCAAGGAGAGGAACTCATTCTCGTCGTTAACGAAGATCTCGACCGTCGGAGCCAGCGCAACAAACGGAAGTGCCGGATCCTGCAGATTCACAACGGGGTCTGGATCCGGGGGAAACACGTCCCCGTCGATAAGAACTTCCACGGTCGGTGCCTGTGTGTCGCGCTGAACATGGAAAGGCCACACGAGAACGTTGTTGAAGAGGATGGGCTCAACATATCCCGGTTGGCTCAGCCTGACCTCAAGGTTGTTGTCGCCCACAAGGCCGCGAGTGTCGACGACCAGGGCGGCAGCAGATGCCTCTCGACCCGTCAAAGCAGAAAGCGTATCCGTTCCCAGGTGCAGTCTCTGGTTAGACGCTGTCGTCAGGAAGTAGTCGACATGTGTGGATAGTGCAGCGAGATCGGAAAGATTCTCGACAGCCGACGAGACGTCGATCGTTTGTCCTTCACGTACGGTGTCTGGGGCGATTGATGACATGAGGGGATCGAGAGCGAGCTCCGCCACCGGGGTGTACTCGACGTGCCACTGCTGCAGCTGCGGAGTACCCGTGTTCGTGGAGTCGAGAAAATTTCCTCGAAGTGCCAGGTATGGATGGTCGGTGGGATCAATAGAGGCAAGATCCACATCGTCACTCGGCTCAATGCCGGCAAAGAGAACCTGATCGCTGTTCACAGAAACAATGTCTAGCGTAACCCGCGACGAAGGACTCATGGATTCTCGATCCCAGCCAAAAGACTTCCACTCCTGAGCCGGACCGATTGCTGGCGTGGCCGTTGCTCCGCGGCCGAAGGTAAACTGCAGTACTGTATCCCGGACGATCTCATTGACGCTGACAGGTGGGACCCATTCTCTGGTCTCTGCCGGAAAACCCTTGCGCGAGAACATGATCCAGACGTCTCGATACGTCAGCGTGTCGATAGCGACGCTGTGCAGATCGCGGAATATGGTCTTGATGCTGTCCGGGATTTCCACCAGCCCGGTCTTGTTGCCCAGGTGCCGAGTCCGAACAAATACATGATCGCCGTCGACGATACGTGACGCCTGTGCAGCGAGTGTATCGTAGGCAGCGATGTCGTCGAAGAAGTCATTCGGGTAGGTTGCGGCTGAGGTGTGGCTCTTGAGCGCTCCCGTCTTACCATCAATAACGAGAAGTCCGAAACCGAGTGTCAGCCGTTCGATTCGCTGACCGGAGACGACGAACTGGCCCTGCCAGATACCGCTGCCTCGTTCGGCGGCGGCGCTTACCTCGCGATCAAACTCGCGCAGTGACCATCCGGCCGTCGTCCAGTCAAGGTACCCGTCCGTCTCGTTCTCATCGAATAACAGGGATCTCTGCATCCAGCCGTTCTTGCCCAGGCCGGTATCGATGGTGAACGAACCGCTCTGCCACGACGAACTACCGTCGTCGATGCGTGCTCGCCAGAAATAGGTACTATCGTCACGGAGCCCCGCCGGCTGCCACTCCGCCACCAGGCCGGCGGCGCCGGTGCTGAACGTCTGAAGCCCTGGAGACGAAAACGCTACGTCCGTGTCCAGCTCGAAGACGATGGGGATGGTGCCCGGCTCGCGACGCGACGCCGTGACGCGGAGGGTTGGAGCCACCGTGTCTACCAGTCCCAGGGGAGGCGGTGCGATGATGGACAAGCCGGTGGCGAACACATTAACGGATCGGTCGGCACCGTTGTTCAGTTCGTCAACTTCTTCAAATCGGTTATCCGAATCGACATCGACCGAAATCGTGTGTTCGCCTACATCTTCGTCGTTAATGCTGAACTGCACTATCTGATCTGAGGTCAGGCCGAACGATGGAACGAGCAATTGCTGCACGTCTGTACTCTGGTCTGGTCTGCGGCGCGATGTTCGTACGACCACGCTGTCGGCTGGTGCGAGCCCCAGGTTTTCCAGACGAACAGTGACTGTCAGGTTCGAGTCGGCGGGAATTGGAGTCAACGGCCGGATCGATATCTGCTCAGGCTGCATTCGAAAGTCAGGCTGGACAGGGATCGCCAGCCGCGTCGCGGGATCACCAATGAGTCCATACTGAAGCAGGTGTTTCACCGAAAGGGGATCGGTGAAACGGTCGGCAAAGCGGCCCTTGGCAACACGCAGTATCTCCCCCATCAATCGCAGCGAGTCTACGAAGACGCTGGTGTGGATTTCATCGCTCAGCGCAGCCGACGCACCGATCGTACCGCTCGATGACGCTCCCCAGTGCACAATTCCGCCATTCAGGTTGTCCAGAATCAGTTGCTCACTGAAAGAGCGCAAATCACTTTCGGAGCCGTTTCCGGAGGCGAAGTCTCCGGTAAAGCAACCAAGCGAGAGTATCACGGGGAGCTTGCCGGCGTTGCCGAACGTAGCCGGCGGATCGGTGACGATCTCCCATGTCTGCGCGGCCGAGTGCCCGAAATAGGTCAACCAGGAGAGGCCGTTCTGCAGAGCCAGTTGAAGCGAGTCCTTGAATGTGGGATCGAGTGCGTCCGAGGACGTCTTGAAGAAATGCAGCGTGTCGAGTGCCGTCGGATGATTAGCGGCTCGAGTGCTCCAGCTGATCGCATGGCTCTGGAGTATGCGCCGTTCCACTTCGCTCACGCCGCCAACGAGATACGCTGAGTTTTTCTGCCATCGGTCGACAGGCCGCGATTCATAGTCTGAGATCTTGTCGACGAAGAGCAGCCCGTCGGCGTTGGAACGGTTCGGAATACGGCCGATAGCCACCGACTCTCTCCAGTCGACCAGACTCTCGTTCTGCATGGCATACCACCCATCTGACACCGTCTGGCCAAATGACGGGACCTCCCACGGCTGGCGTGCCCGCCCCTTGCTCGGGTACAATGCATCGCCCCACAGGACGACAAACCGTGGCGGACGGGACCAGGAATAGGTGGCGCGCACGAATCGTCGAATCGCTGCCGGAGTCGGCCTTCCGTAATCGAACTGATCGTATATGTCCTCGAGCGAAACCTCCGCCACTTCATAGCCCGAGCCCGCCACAGAACGACGGTAGTCGGCCAGTGCGGTTGCCGATGCAGCAAGTGCATCGGGGCGGATGATGACGTAGTCGGCGGAGTTCGACGCATCAGCCAGGTTGCTGGGGCGATCGGCGATGATACGTGCGCTGAGATAGGCACCGGTCCCGGATATCCAGAACGAGCTCGAAGCCGACGATTGAGCCCGAACGGTGGCTTGTCCGGCCAGCACAGGTGCCGCGATCGCCTCGAGTGTTGTCGTGTTGAGAGCCAGGACAGAGTCCGAGGTGAAGCCTGCAAGACCTAACGCGTAGTCTCCTGAACTCTCTACGTGGGCCTGGACCTGGCCCGCTCGGGCGTTCAGGTTTCGGACGTAAGACACCTCGATCCAGTCGAGAAACCAGTTGTTTGGTATGGCGGACCCGAAATCGTTTCGCGAGCGCAGTCGAACGCGAAGGTTACCGTCCGGGGGTATCTGGTTTTGCGGAATGTTTGCTTCCAGCGTGACGAGGCCCAGACCGGTCCAGTCCATCGTATCGACGGGGACGAACGCAGATGATGCTCCGTCGTAGAGTCGAAGCTGCATCACCACATGATGCCGTGACGTCGTTTCGCTGTTCAGACGCACCCTGACGAACGCCGTGTCGGCGGTCGATGACGGCGCCGACGAGAGTTGCACATCGTCCGTCCGTTCACGATCGCCCTGGTTCGTGTTGTGCGCTACGCGGGCCCAGTAGTACCCCTCCCTGTCAGTGTACAGCGGGTTTCCGCGGCTCGCGCTGTCGCCGGGGTAGTAGGTGTTGTCGGACTCCAGGTGCAGTGTGTCGCGGGTCGTCCCCAGCGCCACCGTGCCGGCAGAGGGTGGCACCCTCTCCATGCGGCTTCCCGGGTTGCCGCCCCATGTCAACCAGTAGGTTGTTGTGTCGCTGAAGAGACTGTTATACGTGCTGCTTCTTCGAGATGGATCGCTATCGTACAGGTAGTCTTCCGCCGCTCCGGTGTTGCGGCGTCCGACGAATGCGAGATAGTCGGACGCGGTCATCGACGTCGGGTTGGCCCCGGAATAGAACAGAGGGATTTCCCGGCCGCTCTCGATGATCCGGAAG
>JABDKH010000173.1 GCA_013002345.1 Rhodothermales bacterium | reverse complement strand
AGGGACCGGCCGTGTGGAGTCCACGTGCACAGTGCGACCGCATGTTGTATGCGGCAGCGGTTCGCGAGGAGCTCGAAAACACGCCGGAGCTGTTCATGCGCTCCGACATGGTCACTGACGTCGTCGTGGACGACGGCCGGGTGACTGGCGTGGTCACGCAGCTCGGTCAGACGTTTCATGCCCGGGCCGTCATACTCACCAGCGGGACGTTCATGAACGGTGTGATCCACGTGGGCGAGAAACAGTATGGAGGCGGGCGGATGGGTGAGCGGGCGTCGACCGGGCTGACGGCCTGCCTGGAAGGACTCGGATTTGAGAGCGGTCGCCTGAAGACGGGGACGCCGCCGCGCATTGACGGACGGACAATAGACTATGCCGCTGTTGAAGAGCAGCCGGGTGACGTGGAGGCCAGTCCGTTCTCTTTTATGAGCGATGCGCTGCCCGGGAAGCAGCTGAGTTGCTGGATCACGTATACGAACGGACGTGTGCACGACACGCTCCGAACAGGTTTCGATCGCAGTCCGATGTTCGCCGGCAGAATCAGCGGTACGGGACCGCGTTACTGCCCATCCATAGAGGACAAGATCGATCGGTTCGCGGACAAGGACAGCCATCAGCTGTTCCTGGAGCCGGAGGGCTGGAACACGCACGAGGTGTACGTCAATGGCTTCTCGACGAGTCTGCCGGAGGATGTGCAGTTCGAGGCGCTGCGGAAAGTGCCTGGACTGGAGCGGGTCCATATTCTGCGGCCAGGCTATGCGATCGAATACGACTACTTCCCCCCGCACCAGGTACGGTACTCCTTGGAGACGAAGCGGGTCGGGGGACTCTTCTTTGCCGGGCAGATCAATGGAACGACGGGCTACGAGGAGGCGGCGGCACAGGGTCTGATGGCCGGCGTCAACGCTGTCCAGCAGATCCGGGGAAACGAACCGATCGTTCTGAAACGTTCCGAGGCCTATATCGGCGTCTTGATCGACGATCTGGTCGCGAAGGGGACGGAAGAGCCGTACAGGATGTTTACGTCGCGCGCCGAGCACCGCATGCTGCTGCGGCAGGACAATGCAGACCTGAGGCTTACGGAACCCGGTTTCAGGCTTGGTCTGGCGAAGCGCGACCGCTACGAGCGGATGCTGGCGCGCCGTGCAGCGCTTGAGGCTACTCGCAATGCGGTCGAGACGACGACAGTGCGACCCGAACAGGTCAACGGCTATCTGGAACACGTCGGCACCTCCCCCATCGATTTGCCGCTCAAGCTGCATCGCCTGGCGCTGCGGCCGCAGGTATCGCTTGGCGATCTCCTCGACCACGCCGGAATCACGGGCGACGTGTTGAAGGATGGGCCCGGGATGGCGTCGGTCGTCACCGGGGTCGAAGTCGATCTCAAGTACGCCGGCTATCTGGAGCGCGAGAACGACATGGTCCAGAAGATGTCGCAGCTGGAATCCTGGCCTATTCCCACCGATTTCGACTATGAGACCATCGGCAACATCACGATGGAGGCGCGCGAGAAGCTCACGAAGATCCAGCCAGAGAATCTCGGCCAGGCGTCGAGGGTGAGCGGCGTCAGCCCGGCCGATATTTCGGTGCTGATGGTGTTGCTCAAACGAAACGGCAGTCGGCCGCGCACCGAATCACCGACACCATGACCTCCACACCTCATGCGCGCAGCGAACCGAAAGCCTGGGATCCGCTGGCCGCACTTTCGAGCGACCGGATCGCGTTGCTGAAGGAGTATGATGTGTTGCTCGGTCAGTTCAACCAGCGCGTGAATCTGATCTCGCGTGAGACCGGAAAGGATCGCTGGACCCGACATATCCTTCATTCCCTGTGCTTGGCGTGGAAGCCGTTTCCGCCAGGCGCCCGGGTCGTGGACTGGGGCACAGGCGGCGGCCTTCCGGCAATTCCACTGGCAATCGCGTTCCCCGACGTCCGGTTTCTGGCGGTGGACGCAGTGGGCCGTAAAGTGATGGCTGTTCGCGCGGTCATCCGGCGACTGGAACTCGACAACATTGAGGCGCTGCAATCCCGGGCAGAAGAGTTTGACGAGACGGCTCAGTATTCGGTGTCGAGGGCAACCGCTCCCCTTTCCAATCTCTGGGACTGGCACGTGCGCGTGGCGGACCCGATCGTCGATACGTCTGCGGACTGCTGGGCGCCCGGTCTCGTGTGCCTTAAGGGAGGAGATTTGACAGCGGAGATCGGTGCACTTCAGAATCGACATCCGGGTGTACAGGTTCATTGCATTCCGCTTGCAGACGTCGTGTCGATCCCGGAGTTTGTCGGTAAGGCTATCGTCACTGTCACGGCCTCAGCAGAATGAGTCACAAGGAGCGTCGAAAGAATCGCACGGACCGACTGTTCGAGCTCGTGCTTTTGCTGCAGTCGAAGCCGAACATGACGTCGCGCGACCTCGCCGAGTATTTCGACGTGAGCCGCCGGACGATCTTCCGTGATCTGCGTGTGCTAGGTGAATCAGGCGTCCCGCTGACGTTCGCTGATTCGGGTGGATACGAGATACTGGAAGGATACCAGCTTCCGCCCTTGATGCTTACGGCACGCGAGGCTTCCACCCTTTTGATCGGGATCGAGTTCATGAAACTCCAGTCCGATCTGTCGCTCCGCAAGAACGCCGATCATGTCGAGTTGAAGATCGTCGCCGTGCTGCCTCCGGAGACAAAGCATCATATCGACAATCTGAAAGCGCGGATCGTACTGGATCCGTACTGGCTCAACACGGCAAAGCCCGGTGACGAAGAGGAAGGACGGTGGCACGAGCTGAGTCATGCCGTGACCGATCGGCGCACGGTGTCGATGGAATATTTCGTGCCGAGCCGTGATGAATTGACGCGGCGGACGGTAGATCCACTCGCACTCATCTACTTCACGGACCACTGGAACCTGATCGCGTTTGACCACCTTCGTAAGGAGGTGCGCAACTTTCGTCTCGATCGAATTGAGAGCATGCACGTAGGCAGCATGAAGCGATTCACGCCGCCCGATGATTTTGATTTGCAGACGTACATCCAGGAACTGGGTGCGGCGGAGGAACAGATGGTCGAGATCTTCTTCGACAAGGAGGTGGCCGGTCATGCCAAGCGTACGGTGCCGGCTCGTATCCAGAAGGAGACAGCGAAAGATGGCGGAGTGGTTGTGCGTTTCGGTTTCGAGAACCTGTCGTATCTGGCGCAGTGGCTGCTTCGTTTCGGAGTGCACGCCGAGGCGAGAGCGCCTCAGGAATTGCGGAAGCTGGTGAAGCGCGAAGCCGCGGCGGTTGCAACGCGGTACAAGTAGATATTCGCCATCCGCGGGGTGTTGGGCGCACGAGCGACTACGCGGGTGCTTCCACCTCGGGTGTCGCGACGGTGGCGACGATCCTACCAAGCAGGCCGAGCGCGTTGGCGAGTGCGTCAACGTCCTGAATGATGACCCGCGTCTTACCGCTGGAGGATTCCTTTATTACGTATCGCTGGTCGAGCGCGGCGACTGACTTGAGAAGAGGATGGAAGATGTGCTCGTAGAAGTGGGGATCCGCGTCGGTCGTGGGCAGCGACAGAAACAGCCGGCTGTTCTTGTAGACCACGCGCGGCAACCGAAGTGACTGGCCCAGGTTCTTTAAGTCCATGGCGGCCAAGAGGTTAAGGAGTGCCTGTGGTGGTGCTCCGAAACGATCGCCGAGTTCGTCGCGAATGACCTGCAGCGTCTCGCTATCGCGCGCCTCGCTGATTCGCCGATAGATATTGAGGCGCTCGACATGATTCTCGAGATAATCCGCGGGTATCAGCGCGTCGTCATCGATGTCGACGGCCGTGTCGCCTGTTGGTGGAGGCGGTGCATCGTGAAAGACATCTGCAAATTCCTGTGCGCGTAGCTCCCGCACGGCCTCGTCCAGAATCTTCTGGTAGGTCTCGAATCCGACATCCTCGATGAATCCGCTCTGCTCTGCTCCCAGCATGGTGCCGGCGCCACGAATATCCAGGTCGCGCATGGCGAGATTGAAACCACTCCCCAGATCGCTGAACTCTTCAACCGCCTGCAGTCGCTGTCGCGCTTCCCGTGTGAGTCCATGGATCGACGGCACCAGCAGATAGCAAAACGCTTTGCGATTCGACCTGCCGACGCGCCCGCGCAACTGATGTAGTTCGGCAAGTCCGAATCGATCGGCGCGGTCAATGATCATCGTGTTCGCGTTCGCGATGTCCAGTCCGTTCTCGATGATGTTGGTGCTCACGAGCACGTCGAACTTGCGATTCTTGAAATCCATCATGACGCGCTCGAGTGCGCTCGACTTCATCTGTCCGTGTGCTACCTGGATACGTACACCCGGGAGTAGCGCGCGGAGAGTGGCCGACATCTCGTCGATCGATTGTACGCGATTGTGAATGAAGAAGACCTGGCCTTGTCGACTCAGTTCATACTGGATGGCGTCGCGAATAAGATGCTTGTCAAACGTGTGGATCTCGGTGAGGATGGGCTGGCGATTTGGAGGAGGCGTCGCAATGATGGAAAGATCGCGGGCGCCCATCAACGAGAATTGCAGCGTGCGTGGAATTGGTGTTGCGGTGAGTGTGAGCGTGTCGACTTCCGCACGAAGCGCGCGAAGTTTTTCTTTTGCGGACACGCCGAAGCGCTGCTCCTCATCGATGATCACGAGACCGAGACGCTTGAAGCGTATGTCTTTTGATGTCATGCGGTGCGTGCCGATGACGATGTCCACCTCTCCCCTTTTGATTCCTTCTGCAACCACCTTCTGTTCGTCGCGGGACTGGAAGCGGGATAGCGGTTCGACGCGGACGGGATAGCGACCGAGTCGACCGGCGAACGTCTCAAAGTGTTGTGCAGCTAGGATGGTAGTGGGCACCAGGATCGCGACCTGTTTTCCGTTCTGCACGGCTTTGAATGCAGCGCGAACCGCAACCTCGGTCTTTCCGAATCCGACGTCACCGCAGACGAGGCGGTCCATTGGTGTCGGTTTCTCCATGTCTGCTTTGACCGCGTCGGCTGCGATGGCCTGGTCGGGGGTATCTTCGTATTCGAAGGCCGCCTCCATTTCGCGTTGCCAGATCGTATCGGGTGGATACGCATAGCCGGGGGTCGCCACTCGTTTGGCGTAGATCTTGATCAGGTCGCGCGCGATGTCTTTGACACGCTTCTTGGCGCGGGCTTTCGTTTTTGCCCACTGCCCTGATCCGAGTTTGGTGAGTCGCGGTTGGTGGCCTTCCTTGCCCGTGTACTTGTGCAGCTTGTAGAGGGCGCTGATGTTGACGTACAGCACGTCGTCGTCCCGGTATTCCAGTCGCACGGCTTCCTGGAACTGGTCGCGGACGCGGATCTGCTTGAGCCCGGCGAATCTGCCGATGCCGTAGTCGATGTGCACCACGAAGTCGCCGGGGTTGAGATTCCGAAGTTCTCTCAGGCTGAGGCCGCCCCGTTTCTTGGAGCTCCGACGCGTGGAGGGCCGGTGATAGCGATCGAAGATCTGGTGGTCGGTGTATACGGCCAGGCCGGCGCTGCGGAGTTCGAAGCCTTCGTGGAGCGAGTCGACGCGCAGTTCCAGCGGGAGACTGGCCAATTCGGACTCGAGCAGTTCGTGCAGGCGGCCCTGCTGGCCCGGACTATCACATAGAACGATCGTTCTGATATTGAGGCGGGCCAGGTTGTTAAGCTGGGTCTTTAGAAGATTGATGGTGCTGTTGAACGGAGGCTGGGGCCTGGCCCCGAGGTCGACGGTCCGCATCCGGCTCCCTCCGGACAGCGATCCGAACAGGACCTTGACAGTTCGCGTGAGGGCCGTCGCGAGTTCGTCCGGACGCATGTAGAGAGTTGAGACGTCGGGCAACGTCTCTTCGCTGTCCGCCTCGTGCTCTTCCTTGGCGCGGACGGCGTCGTCGTTGAGCTCGACGATACGATCCAGAACGACCTGCTCGTCGAAGGTGACGAAGATGGTTTCGGAAGGCAGGAAATCGAAGAAGGGCGCATACTTCGCCTCGGGGTCTTCAATGCGTTCGAGATTCGGAACGATGCGCGCCTGGCGAATCTCACTGACCGACCGTTGCGTGTGAATGTCGATTTCACGAATCGAGTCCACCTCGTCGCCGAAGAACTCCAGGCGGATCGGGAAATCGCCCGTGAAGGAATACACGTCGAGGATGCCGCCACGAAGAGCGATCTGTCCGGGCTGCTCAATAAAATCGACGTGTTCGAACTGATGCTTAACGAGGTGTTGCACCAGATCGTCCGGCTTCCAGGTCTCCCCTACCTGCACGCGAATGCTCTCTTTCTGAAGATGATCGCGGTCGGGCACACGCTCAAAGACGGCGTCGGCGCTGGTGATGATCAGGCGCTTCGGGTCATCCAGGAGATGCTGCAGAACGTCGGCACGCGCGATGAGGGCGCCGGCCTCGTGCATCTGCTCGCGGTCGAAGGGCTTGAATCCCGTCGGCGGAAACAGCAGTACTTCGTCGAGTTCGGGATGAACCTGTTCGAGGTCCGAGGCGAGATATGCGGCGGAATCGGAATCAGGCGTGACGCAGACGATTGGCGCCGGGCTCTTCTCGAATAGGATGGAAATCAGGAAGGCCGGGAGCGAACCGGCAGCACCTTTCGCGAAGACGGGATCCGCTTCCGGTGACGTCGCGGAGAGGATCGCCTCGAAGAACGGCCGGGTCGACTCGGCGGCGGCAATCGCATCTCTGATGTTCTTCAGGTGCACGGGTATTGACGTCGGGTTTAGGCGGGTGAACGTTGGACGTCGATTCGCTGTTCGGGCTGACCGGTATGTTTCATGTGAAACACCGGGCGCATTTTTCGTCGGGCCGGACAATGTTCCACGTGAAACATGCCGGGCTCAACGCCCATCCCTGCTCATGTGAGCTCAATTGCGCGCCGGACAAAACCATCCGCCTCATCGAGCCGACGCCCGGCCTCATCGGCATCCACCCCCCGGAGAATCATGACAATGGCGGTCTTGACGTGTCCATCTGCTGCCGACAGCATCCGAGCCGCCTCGTCGTAATCAACACCCGTCACCACCATCAATACCCGCTTCGACCGCTCGACGAGCTTCTGACTCGTCATCTGCAGATCCACCATCATATTCTCGTACACCTTCCCCAGGCGCACCATCGCCGCGGTCGTGATCATATTCAGAACCAGCTTCTGCGCCGTACCGGATTTCATTCGCGTCGATCCCATGATCACCTCAGGTCCCACGAAAGGGCAAATCGCCACATCGACTTCGAGATCGAAATCCGACCGGGGATTGCAGGTGACGTAGAGCGTCTTGCAGCCGATCGACCGCGCGTACGCGACGCCACCCACCACGTACGGTGTACGGCGACTCGCCGCGATCCCGCAGACGACGTCGGGCGGCGCCAGGTTAAGCGCCTTCAGATCGCGCTCCCCGTGCTCGAAAACGTCCTCGGCTCCCTCCTGCGAACGAAAAACCGCCTCCCGGCCCCCCGCAATAATGCCCTGGATGAGCTCGGGCGGCGTCCCAAACGTCGGTGGACACTCGGTGGCATCCAGAATGCCCAGGCGCCCACTCGTGCCCGCACCGACATAAACCAACCGACCGCCGTTTCTGAAAGCGTCGACCACCAGCTCCACCGCCTCCGCGATGTACGGGATCTCGCCCTTCACAGCGGCCGCGACCAGGTGGTCCTCGTCGTTGATGATCTCCAGAATCTCCTGCGTATCGGCGACGTCAATGCGCATCGATTTCGGATTCTGCTTCTCCGTGGTCAGTCGCTTCAGTTCTTCGAATAGTTCGCTCTTTGCCATACGGACCTGGGCTCGGACACTGTAGGAAATGGGGCGCCTGCGAAACGTATCTTGTACACGTCCAGCGGCCTCCCAAGCTACGGCCGCGGGAGACAAATCTCATCCTGCCAAAACGCCTGTCGCCACGTGGTCCTCCGCAAACTCACACTTCGCTCGTTCCGAGCGCACAGCGAGACGGAAGTGGCGTTTGGAGAAAAGGTCAATGCCGTGTGCGGGCCCAACGGCGCCGGCAAGACAAATCTGCTTGAAGCCATCCACTTTGCGTGCCTGTCAAAGAGCTTCCTGGCCACCAACGACGCTTACGCGCTGCGCCGCGGCGACGCCTTCTTCGACATCACGGCAAAGTTCGTGTCCGCCGGCAATTCCGAATCCACCGTCCGTGTGGCGTTCGTACCCGGAGAAGGGAAGAGGGTCACCGTCAACGGCTCACCACTGGAACGCATTGCCGAACTCGTCGGGCGGTTTCCTGTCGTCGTCCTGTCACCCGGCGATCACGACATTACCAGCGGAGCGCCGGACGAACGACGCCGACTCATCGACAATATTCTCAGCCAGGCCCATCCAGTGTACTTCGCCGACCTGATCGCGTACCGCCGGGCCCTGAAGCAGCGCAATGCGCTCCTACGGCAAATCGCCGCTCGTCGAGCCAGCAGCCATGATCAACTAAACGCGTGGACGGATGAGTGCGTCCGCCTTGGAAGTCGAATCGTGCACCGGCGCGACAAGTTCATTCTCGCTTTCTCCGTGTTTCTCGACGACGCCTATCGCACCATCGAGTCCGTTGCGGAGAAACCGGCCATCCGCTACAAGACGCTCGTCGAGCCAGACGAACGGTCCGACGAGGAAAACATCGCCCGACGGTACCGCGAGCGATGCGTCGAAGTGGCAGACCGCGAACGAGAGCAGGGGCGAACCCTGGCCGGACCCCATCGCGACGAGTTCGTCATGACGCTCGACGACCTCGAGGTCCGTCGCTATGCATCGCAGGGACAACACAGAACTTTTGCTCTGGCGCTCAAGCTCGCGCAGTACTTCTACATCCAGGCTTCCCGCGAAGAGCCGCCCGTGTTCCTGCTTGACGACGCGCTCGACAATCTCGATCCAGCGCGGCGCGCGGCGATCCTCACAGTGCTTCAATCCGACACCGTCGGCCAGTCCCTTATCACTGCCGCCGACGTGCACTTCTTTGCACCTGGACTCGACATCATGGGACGGTCAAATCGACTGATCAGAATCGACGCAGGACACGTCGTCGCACCGCTGTGATAGTCCCCGCGGGTATGTACTTTAAGTCTCTGAACACCTCCCTGCAAAGTGATCAAACAGGATGTCTTATCCCGTGAAAACACAATACTTTAGACCACTTCTCCTGGCCGTGATCGTGACGGTCTTTGCATCGGGCTGCGTCGTGCAACGGAATCCGGTTTCGGGCCGAAAGCGCGCATACGGATACACGTGGGAACAGGAGAAGCAGATCGGTTCGGAAGCCGACCCCCAGATCATCGCTCAGTTCGGGCTTTACACCGACGAAGAACTGTCCGCCTACGTGGACCGCATCGGGCAAGCCATCGTCGCGAAAAGTCACCTGCGGCGTGCGGACACACCGCCCGAGTTCGCGGGCCTGGAGTTTCATTTCCGCGTGCTGGACAGTCCCGTGGTAAACGCGTTCGCATTGCCCGGCGGCTACATCTACGTGACGCGCGGTTTGCTGGCGCATGTTCAGAATGAGGCACAGCTTGCCGTGGTGCTCGGCCATGAAGTCGGGCACGTGGCGGGACGCCATTCCTCGAAGCGCGCGCTGCAGGGTCAGCTCGGTCAGATCGGGCTCATCGGTGGGGCGATTCTGGGGCAGGAACTCCTCGGACTACCCGGTCAGGATTTGCTGTCCGCCGGATCGTCAATAGCCCAACTGCTCTTCCTGCGTTACGGTCGCGACGACGAACGCGAGTCCGACCAGTTGGGCGTGGAGTACGCTGCACTCGCCGGATACCGGGCCGAAGAGGGCGCGGGGTTCTTCGTCACGCTGCGGCGACTCGGCGAACAATCCGGCCAGAGTATTCCGTCTTTCATGTCCACGCATCCGGATCCGGGCGAACGCGAAACGTCCATCCGCGAGATGGCCGCGGACTGGTCTGCGCGCACGCCCATGACTCTGATAGAGGAGAGGCCGTACCTCTCGCGCGTGAACGGTATCGTGTACGGCGAGGACCCGCGGCAAGGATACACAGAGAACGGTGTCTTCTATCATCCGCAGCTGCGGTTCAGCTTTCCTGTTCCGGACGGATTTCAAGTCATCAACCAGCCGTCGCAGGTGGCGATGGTAGGGCCGGAAAGCCAGGCGATCATGGTGTTCTCGATCGCTTCCGGACAGACATCCGCCTCGGCGGCAGGCCAGAAGATGGCGAGCCAGGAGGGATTGACAATCCTGGATCGCGGAAGTGCACGCGTCGGCGGGTATCCGGCGTATTACATTGCAGGCGATGCCGTTACGGAGAATCAGACAGTCCGATTTCTGTCGTACTTCATCGAGTACGGTGGAAACGTGTACCAGTTCGTCGGCTACTCGACGTCAGCCAACTTCGGAACGTACCAGCAGCAGTTCACGCGAACCATGACGGGTTTCTCGGCGGTGGGAGATCCGGCCGTACTGAATGTTCAGCCGACGCGCGTCAGCGTGGAAACGGTGCGCAACGGTGGAGTGTTCGGGAACGTCATCGGCACCAGGCTACCAAAGGGTACTACGGTCGAGACACTTGCAATCCTCAACCAGTTGAACGTCGATACGACAATCCCCGCGAACGGCGCCTTGAAGTTTCTCCAGTAGGAGGGAGGTCCGCGTCAATCACCGTCCTCGGCCGGCGGCGGAATGAGCGTAGCTTCACCGCCGACGGACATCTTGCCGTCGAGATACACGTACACCTTCGCACGGATGTGACGCCGCTTCTCGATCTTCTCGGCAATCTTCACCTCCACGGTGATCGTCGAGTCGACCGGCACGGGTCGGAGAAATCGGCAGGAGATCGCGACGGCGATGCTCCCGTGGCCGGGGAAGTCACGCCCGAGCACCTTCGATACAATGCCCATCAGAAATACGCCATGTACGATGGGCTTGCCGAACCTGGTGCCGCTCGCGTACTCCTCGTCAACGTGCAGCGGATTATCATCTCCCGAGATCTCCGCAAACGTGCGGACATCGTCAAATGAAATGTGATGCTCCGCCGTAAAAGACTGACCGACTTCCAGCGATTCGTAGGTGTGCATGAGGATATGAGATAGGAGAGTGACCGGAGCCCGAAGTTACTTCGCTCCGCGCGATAAGTCGAAACGCCGGGTGTCGTCAGTGAACTGGATCGAAGCGGTCGCGTGTTCCTACCTTTGTCAGGCGTCGGAATGAGTCAACCGCAGCACGCGCAAACCCCTGTGTGAATGACACGCCTGGTCGGACCAATGCGAGGGGCGATTCGAGCGATCGTTCGACATGCCGGCCTGGTTGTGCTGGTCGGGCTCGCACTTTCGGTTGCAGCGATGTTCGAGGCGTCGAAGCTTCGTATCGATGCTGACCTGTCGAAACTCGTGCCGAGCCACTATGAAAGTGTCAAGGCACTGGAACGACTTCGCGAAACGGTCGGCGCCGAAAGCGAGGTGTCCGTAGGAATCACAAGTCCTTCGTTTGAGGCCAACGTCGCCTTTGCGGAGGCACTCGTACCGTGTGCGCTTGAGCTGAAAGACGACGAGACCGGCGAAGTGTTTTTGAGTCGCGTGGACTTTCGGCGCGACGTATCGTTTCTCGAAGACAACGCTCTCTACTTCGCGACGGAGGGTGAGCTTGAGCGGTTGCGCGAATATCTCACCGATGAAATCGAGACGGCAAAACTCGAGGCCAACCCGTTCTACTTCGATCTGGACGACGACGAGGACGAGCTGGATGGAGACGAAGCCGATGAACTTCGTGAGCTGTATGACGACGTAATCGGCTCGGAGTATCCCGTCTCCGCAGACAGTACCACGCTCGTGCTGCGGTTCTTTCCGTCGGGCTCTCAAACGGACCTTTCGTTTGTCGGGCGGCTATACGAAGCCGTTGAGTCAGCCATCGAGGACCTCCGTCCGTCGGAGTTTCATGCGGAGATGGAAGTCGTCGCGGCGGGCCGGCTGGAAAGGCAACGCGTTGAAGTGCGCGCGATCACGCGTGACGTGTTGCGCACCATGGGACTCGGAATCACGATCGTCCTGCTGTTCGTGGTCGGCTACTTTGCCTTCAAAGCGTATCGCGCTCGAACACGCGGCCACCTTTCGATGCAGATCCTGCTCATCGAGATCGCCCGCATTCCGCTGATGTCGATTGTGATCGGGCTGCCGCTGATCATGAGTCTTGCGTGGACAGGCGGCGTGGCCTATCTCACCATCGAGACGCTCAATCTCATGACCGCCACGCTCGGCCTCGTGCTGTTCGGCCTGGGCATCGACTACGGCATTCACTTCTTCGCGCGGTACTCGGAAGAGCGGGCGTATGGAAAGTCGATCGGGGAGGCGGCCGAGACGACGTTCATCAGTTCCGGCCAGGCTATCGCAGTGGGTGCACTCACAACCGCCGCCGCGCTTTACGTTCTGATCGCGGCCGACTTCAAGGGATTCAGCGAATTCGGTCTTGTGGCGGGCACCGGGATCCTGTTGTCGCTCGTCTCGATGATGGTCATCATGCCGGCCCTGTTGGTGCTGCTGGAGCGATGGGGCGCTATTGATCTGTCGAGCGAAGCGCCGTCTGTTGTTGAAGGGGCGTTGGGGGAACGCGTGAAAGGGTCGCGGTTCGTCATTGTCGCCAGCACGGTGGCTGTGGCCGCGGCGTTCATCATGCTTCCGGCGCGATTCGAATACGACTTCAGCAAACTCGAACCGGAGTTCCGCGACTACGATGCGCGAAATGCGGTAATCAGTCGCGTGTATCCGCCGGGGGAGAAGCGCAACCCGGCATACATCGTCGCCGAGACGCCGGAAGAAATCCCGCACATCGTGACGGCCCTGCGCGCGCATGCTGAGGCGGACAGCCTGACGCCGACGATCCTGAGCGTTGAGAGTCTGCAGGACCGATTCCCGCTCACGCCGGCGATGCAGCGCCGCAAGCTGGAAAGGATCGCCGAGATTCGACGATTGCTCGACGAACCGTTTCTCGCGCTTGAATCGGAGGCGGATATCGATCGATTGAAACGAGCGGCCGGCACTGAGGCGCCAATCCAGCTCGAGCAAATACCGGAGTTTCTCCGCAAGCAGTTCACCAGCAAGTCGGGCGAGCTTGGCAACTTCGCGGTGGTCTACGCATCGGTCGGGCTGTCGGATGGCCTCAACTCGATGGCATTTTCGGATGATGTCGGGACCGTCACGACCGCGGACGGCGGCGTGTATCACGCGGGCTCGACGTCACTGATTGCGGCGGACATGCTGCGGCTTATGCAGGAGGAGTCGCTGTGGCTCGTGCTGGGCGCCTTCGGCATCGTCGTGCTCTTCATGCGGATGAACTTCACCACCTGGAAGTGGGCCGGCATGGCGACGATCCCGCTGGTGGTCGGTTTTCTGTGGATGATCCTTGTGATGGAGATGCTTGATATCAAGCTGACGTTTTACAATCTGATTGTGCTACCAGCCGTGCTGGGGATCGGGAATGACGCGGGCGTGCACATGATTCACCGGTATCTGGAGGAGGGGAGCGGTTCAATCCGGATTGTGATACGATCGACGGGCGAACACATTGCGATGGGATCACTCACGACGATGATGGGCTTCGCCGGTCCGCTGCTGAGTTTTCACCCGGGCCTGCGGTCGATCGGGCTTCTCGCGGTGATCGGGATCGGCGCGACGCTGGCGTCCGCGCTGATCTTTTTGCCAGCGCTCATTCAGGAACTGGAAGATCGCGGCTGGGGAGCGGCGAGTCGGGCGGTTGTGGCGTCGGGGTCCACGTTGCATGGATTCTCGCCTTCGCAAGAATGAGCCCTTTCCGTCCCGTCATCCCCGACCTGATCGGGGATCCATCCGACCCTATGTCAGGCAGTACCTTGTATGGATTATTCGCTGCGCTCATCAGTCGGCCCTTCGGGCCTCGTGTCCCGCTTGCCCCGCCTACGCAGGGGCGTACGCAAGAATGACATAGTGGACGGACTGACGGCCCCCGACAGCCCTTTCCGTCCCGTCATCCCCGACCCGATCGGGGATCCATCCGACGCTATGCGAGGCAGCACCTTGTATGGATTATTTGCTGCGCTCATCAGTCGGCCCTTCGGGCCTCGTGTCTCGCCTTCCCCCGCCTACGCAGGGGCGTACGCAAGAATGACATAGTGGACGGACTGACGGCCCCCGACAGCCCTTTCCGTCCCGTCATCCCCGACCTGATCGGGGATCCATCCGACGCTATGCGAGGCAGCACCTTGTATGGATTCCCGCGTGTACGGGAATGACTGGCCCCCGGGGTGGATTGCCGCCTTCCAACGCATTCCCTCGCATTCGCAAGGTGGGGCGAAGGGCAGTGCGCAAGAATGACGCGTCAGAACTCGTCACGTCCTGCAAATCGGCCCAACGGTATCGCGAGCGAGGTTCCAGGATCACCGTCTCCTATCCCGTAACCATCGGCCGTTGCCGAATGGCCTGCGGCCGGACAAACGGCGCACTCTTCGAAGGAGCACGCGTCCCGAGTACTTCATCGTAGTACGTCACCATCGTCGCGAGGACCCTGTCCCAGTCGTAGCGCTGGGCTTCCTCGATTGCCGCCTGGCTCATGCCGCCGCGGAGCCTTTCGTCGACGACCAATTTTTCGAGTGCGACGGAGAACGCGTGTTCATCAGCGGGCGGGCAAAGATACCCGGTCGACTGATCGAGGACGAGCGAGGCGGTGCCGGGCGCATCTGCACCTACGACGGGGAGTCCCGACGCCATCGCTTCGAGCGTCACGTTTCCGAATGTCTCGGTCGCACTCGGAAACAGGAACACATCGCTCGATGCATAAGCGGTGGTGAGATCATCCCCCTCCATATGTCCCATAAAAATGACATCCGGCGGCGCCATAGCCTGCAGTTCTTCACGCGCGGGACCACTGCCGATTACGATCGCTCGGTGACGAACGCCACGATCTCTCAACTGGTGAAGCGTACCCGAAAGCACGTCGAGACATTTCTCCCACACCAGTCGACTCACGAACAGCACCACAACCTCGTCATCATCGATCCCGAGATTCCGCCGCCACGCAAGCGATCGATTCTCCGGAGTGAATCGGCGAGTCTCGATGCCGCGAGGCCACAGCCTCATATTGTCAGCAAGGCCATGACTGCGAAGTACATCAGCCATCGATTCCGTCGGGACGTACAGGTGTCGACCCTTGCCGTACGACCACCGGAGGTAACGCCAGATCAGCGGCGTAAACAACTCAAGATGATAGTACTTCAGATAAGAAATGAAGTGCGTGTGGTAGGAAGCGACAATCGGAATATCGCGCTTGAGCGCGTAGAGCAGAGCCGTCAGCCCCAGGTAGTCGGGCGTAGCAATATGAATGAGATCCGGCTCGAACGCGTCCAGCCGTTTGCGTGCGTCGCCTATCAGGCCCTTTGAAACGAAATAGTCCTTCCGAAAAGGGATAGGAAACGAGGGGACCTCGACAAGCGTGCCCTCATGTTCCATGGCCGGCTCACCGTCGCCGGGAGCGAAGACAAGGACCTCGAATCCCTGAGATTCCAGATGTCCCACGAGCCTATTCAGCGTCAGCGAAATGCCGTCAACCACATGGTTGTAAGCGCCGGTGAATATGGCGACACGACGGGGTCGTGACGACCGGCGCGGACGCCTATTCGATAACCGTATGTGCTGGAGGGGCGGCTCCATCGGGTTTCGACAATGATTGGTCAACGGGCGTGGCGAAGGCGGATCAACGTCTTACGATCAGTCGAGTTCGTAATCAAACGCCGGTCAGTTCAAATTAACCGGATACTCAACTACCGATAAGCACCTAAATAACAACGCTTTGAATTGATGATCGCGATCTTATCCCGGATTCGGCACTCGATACTAGGCATAAGTCGCGTGGAATCCATCGGAAGTAACATCGGGGGACCTGATACCAGGAACATCCGCTAGAGCACTTTTCTCAAGAACCGGCCGGTATGACTGTCCGGGTGCTCTGCAATCTCCTCCGGCGTGCCTTCGGCTACGACGAAGCCGCCACGACGCCCGCCCTCGGGCCCGAGATCGATGACTCTGTCCGAACACCGGATCACATCAATGTTGTGCTCGACAATGATCACGGAATTGCCGCTCTCGACCAGCGCATCAAACGCGTCGAGGAGTTTCCGAATATCATCGAAATGCAGCCCTGTCGTCGGCTCGTCGAAAATGTAAAGCGTCTTCTGCTGCCCCGAGCGTCCGAGATGTGATGCAAGCTTGATGCGCTGCGCCTCGCCACCGGATAGCGTATTGGATGGCTGCCCCAGCGTTAGGTAACCGAGCCCGATGTCCTGGAGGACCTTCAGCTTTCTCTCGATGCCTGCATTAGTAGCGAAGAACTCCAGTGCCTCATCGACGGTCAGGCTCAGGACATCGTTGATGTTCTTCCCGTTGTAGTGGATCTCCAACAGATCCTGCTTGTACCGCATGCCCTTGCAGGCTTCGCATTCGAGATAGAGGTCGGCGAGGAACTGCATCTCAATCTTGTTGACGCCTTCGCCCTGACACGTCTCACATCTTCCGCCCGGGACGTTGAAGGAAAACGAGCCGGGTCGGTACCCGCGAATTCGCGACTGGTACGTGCCGGCAAACAACTCCCGGATGGCGCTGAATGCCTTGATGTACGTGATGGGATTGGACCGGGGCGTCCGTCCGATCGGGCTCTGGTCGACCATCTCGACATGATCGATGAGCATGTGCCCACGAATGGCGCTGTGCGCTCCCACGCGGGATGCCGGATCTCCGCCGCCCTTCAGCCTAAGCAGACCGCGGTACAACGTGTCATTTACCAGCGTCGACTTTCCGGAGCCGCTGACGCCCGTGACGCACAGCGTCATCCCCAGCGGAAATGTCACATCGAGCCGCTTCAGATTGTGCTCTCTCGCGTTCTCCAACCGCAGACAGTGCTTCTCCACAACGGGCCGTCGCACGGGCGGCGTCGGTATCGATTTGCGGCCACTGAGATATGCACCAGTCAGCGAGTCTTTGCGTTTGACGAGTTACTTGTACGGCCCTGTGTAGATGATCTCGCCGCCGTTACGTCCCGATCCCGGCCCGACGTCAACGATCACGTCGGCCCTGCGCATCAT
>JABDKH010000172.1 GCA_013002345.1 Rhodothermales bacterium | reverse complement strand
CGCAGTGGGCATTCGATGCTGCGAACATTGATGGCGCTCACGAAATCCTCTCGCAGACCGAGCCGGTTCGCAAGGCCATCGTGGCAATCCTGGATACGGGCGTGGATGCCCAGCATGAGGACATCCGCAGCACGTTTATCAATAGTCCGGCGGATGACGACGCACATGGACACGGCACGCACTGCGCCGGAATCGCCGGTGCGGCAACAAATAACGGTCTCGGCATGGCGTCTCTGAACTGGGAGGGGAAGTTCGTTGAAGTCGCTTCGTACCGCGCCCTGTCGTCCAGCGGGATGGGCACGGTCGAGTCTATTGCCCAGGCCGTAATTGACGCGACATCGGATGGGGCTGATATCATATCAATGTCCCTTGGAGACTATTCCCCGACGCCTCCGCGGGTCATAAGGGAGGCGATCGATTTCGCCCAGAAACGCGACGTGATCGTTGTTGCCGCGGCCGGCAACTCGAACCAGGATGCGGGCCATCACATGCCGGCCAATATCGACGGCGTCATTGCCGTGTCCGCCATTGACGCGTCGTTGCGAAAGGCGGCGTTCTCGAACACGAACTTCAGTCTCAAACGACCGATCGCCGCGCCAGGCGTTGACATCCTGTCGCTCGTACCGAAAGGCGGCTATGAGACAAAGAGTGGAACGTCGATGGCAACTCCGCTCGTCGCCGGACTTCTGGGGACGATGCGCGCCCTCGATCCTGGACTGACTGCCGAGAGAGCCTACGACATTCTTCAGACGACGGGCCGCGAAGTGGAAGACAGTCGGCAGGTCGGCCGCGTGATTGATGCCGGCGAAGCGATCGAGGCGCTCGTCGGAACCAGCGCCGAATCCTGATCCCGCCTACGGCCCTTTCCGTTCGGCGAGCATACGTCGTGCGGCACTGGCAAGATCGGTCATGGTCGATATCTGCTGCACGCTGTCGGGCCACTGCGCAGCCGTGCGCTCCACTTCCCGCCCACCGGCCACTACCGCAATACCGCTCTCATGCAGAGTAGAGCATGCTTCACGAAGCGCGTCAAGATCTCTGGAGCTGAGCTTTGATTTTACGGCAAGCCACACGAGCTCAGCCTCGTGTGCCTCGCACGCGTCGATGATTGCGTGCGGAGGTGTAGCCGGCCCCATGTTCAGTGTGCGCCAGCCCGCCTCCAACAACACTGTCGACACCATCTGACTGGGTAAGATGTGAGGGTCCTTCAATGGTGCCGCCCCCACCGCCAGCGGCGCATCGTCCGCCGGCGCTCCGACCAGTGCACTGAGTTGGCCGATTACCTCAATGAAAGCAGATGTGGCTCCGTGCTCGATGAAGATTCCTCGCTGATCCGTGTTCCAGATCTCGCCGATTCTCGACAAGGCGTCGGCCACCGGGCCGTCGAATAGCACCGCGGCCTCTGTTCCGGACAAGAAAGCGGCAGTGACGACCCTCCGCAGCTGAACCATATCGCCGGCAACCAGGAGGCTGTGTAAGAATTCGCCGCTCAGGACGCCGGATTCAAGAGGGCGGTCGACGTTGGCGAAATCCGGGATACCGAGGAGATCGGGCCGAACAACCCGCATTCGTTTTGATCGGATGAAGCGCAGAGCAGCGTTCCGGGAAATTCGTCGATGCCCTCCCGCCGTACGCGTAACGGCGATGTGTCCGACATCGACCCAGCGCTTGATCGACGATTGGCTCACGCCCACTACGGCCGCCAGCTCTTTCGGAGAGAGGGTCTGAGAGTCTAAATCGTTCATAACAGTCCTGAAAGCCATCTTTACGGGCGAACAGTAGAATATACCATGCAGGCTATATAAAAGGCAATTTGGTGAGAGTTCAATCCCCTATTTGGAAAACTGTTGACAAAATGTTCGGTGTGATGTAACATTGTGAACGAATTGAACGTTATGATTGATATGAATGATTACACGAACAGTGGATCGCTCGATCCTGACGTTCGTGACCCAACGGGGCGAAGCACCGAGACTGCCAAGACGACCTCTCGAGGCGACCCAGTCTCGGGTCGGACGGGCCTGGAGCACCCGTCCGACCGCTTCACCCCTGACTTTTACTCCAAAACGTACCTACAACAACACTCACCGCAATCACAATAGACCCATGATCAAGCAACTTGAAAGAATGACCGGCACGATAGCCACAATCACGCTCATCCTCTTCGGCTTCACGGCCACCGGCTGTGATTCGGACTCGGCTGACGACTCCGTCGGAACCGTTTATGACGTAGCCCAGGAGAATGGCTTCTCGACTCTCGTAGCAGCCATTGACGCGGCCGGCCTGCGGGGCGCACTCGAAGCAGACGGTCCGTTCACCGTGTTCGCTCCGACCGACGCAGCGTTTGCCGCTCTGCCGGCCGGAACGGTCGAAAGCCTTCTGCTTCCCGAAAACCAGAGCACTCTGTCGGACATCCTGACCTACCACGTCGTGTCGGGACGAGTGACCTCCAGCCAGGTCGTAACTCTGACCTCTGCGACGACCCTCCTCGGTCAGACTGTATCAATCGAGGTCGTCGATGGTTCCGTCTTCATTAATGGTGCCCAGGTGACGACCGTCGACGTACAGGCAGACAATGGCGTGATCCATGTCATCGACGCGGTCCTTCTCCCTGCGAGCTAGGACCCTCAGCTGACGAACAAGGGCGGGGATCTCACGGTCCCCGCTTTTTTTTGACCAATCGTACTGACCAGTGAATAACAGCAGCCCGACCTACATCGTAGTTGGAGCGACCGGAGGAATAGGTAGCGCCGTCAGCCGGCTCCTCTCTGCCAGCGGTTCAAACCTCGTACTCGCGGCCCGCACGGAGCAACCGCTGCAGTCGCTTGCGGCTGATCTCGGGGCCGTCTCTCGAACCGTTGATGCAACAGATTATCCTCAATTGCAGGAAGTAGCGTCGTTCGCGCGGACCGAATTCGGCAAGATCGATGGAATAGTGTGCTGCGTCGGCTCTATCCTGCTCAAGCCCGCGCACCTGACTTCGGACGAAGAGTTTGACGAAACCATAACTGTCAACCTCCGGACCGCGTTCAACACTGTGAAGGCGGGAGTCCGAGGCATGATGAGTACGGGCGGCTCTATAGTCCTATGCAGTTCCGCCGTCGCTCAAACGGGACTCGCGAATCATGAGGCCATAGCGGCCGCGAAAAGTGGTATCATCGGTCTGGCGCGCTCAGCGGCCGCCACATACGCCCCCCGCAACATTCGCGTCAACTGCGTGGCGCCCGGACTGACACAAACACGAATGACGAGCGGCCTGTTCGAAAACGAGGCCTCGTTGGAAGCATCGAAATCGATGCATGCCCTGGGGCGTCTGGGCCAACCGGATGACATCGCATCCGCCATCGTGTGGCTCCTCGACCCGGGAAACAACTGGGTGACCGGACAGGTCATTGGAGTTGACGGTGGGCTGGGACAACTGAGACCTCGGTAAATGAACTACCGGCACACCGAGGAATCTTGACCCTGATCAATTCCGGGGTAGGTCCACTCCAAATCACTGCACCGAACTGATCCCCGACGGCCTCTCATGAGCACGATAGTCTGGTTCGAGAATGACTTGAGACTGGCGGACAATCCGGCGTTGCATCGAGCAGCGGTGGACGGGAACGTCATACCCGTATTCATCTGGGCGCCTGAGGAGCACGGTGCATGGGCTCCCGGAGGCGCGCATCGGTGGTGGCTGCATCATTCGCTCTACTCGCTTGCCGCGGATCTCGAGTCTGCGGGTTCCAGGCTGGTCGTAAGAAAAGGTCCGAGTGAGGACGTCCTGCTGTCCCTCGCCGAAGAAACCGGCGCGAGCTGCGTCGCCTGGAATGACAGGTACGAACCCGCACTCCGTGATCGAGACGCGATCATCGAAAAACGTCTCGCCGCGAAGGGAATAAATACCGTTCGATATCAATCCGTCACACTGCACGATCCCGATCAGGTACGTACCGGCAAGGATGGGCCCTATCGCGTCTTCACTCCGTTCTGGAAGAAATTCCTGTCGGTAGTGGATGTCCCGAGCGGCCTTCCTCGACCGACATTGAGAGAGACGTCTCCCTCGGAGTGGCCCAACAGCGTATCGATCGACGAACTTTCGTTGCTTCCCCGCCCCGACTGGGCGCAAGGGCTCCGCGATACATGGCGACCAGGTGAGACCGGGGCACTCGATGTCCTGCAGTCGTTCGCGGACGAAAGCATAACCGACTACGACCGGCGCAGGAATCTTCCGAGCCACGACGGTACGTCGATGCTGTCACCCCACCTCCGGCATGGTGAGATCAGCCCGCGACAGGTCTGGAATCACATCATGGCGAACGTTCCCGATAGCGACGGGAAAGAATCGTACTTGCGCGAAATCGGGTGGCGCGAGTTCTCGTACCACCTGCTCGATCACTATCCCTCCACTCCGCAGGAGCCTTTGAACGAACGCTTCTCAAACTTCCCATGGATGGATGACGACCGGGTCCTCAAACTCTGGCAACGGGGTTTGACCGGCTATCCGATTGTAGACGCCGGTATGAGGCAATTGTGGCATATCGGTTGGATGCACAATCGGGTGCGAATGGTCGTTGCGTCGTTCCTCACGAAGGATCTGCTTATTCACTGGCAGGAAGGGGCTCGATGGTTCTGGGATACGCTGGTTGACGGAGACCTTGCCAACAACACAATGGGGTGGCAATGGGCGGCCGGATCGGGCGCAGATGCACAGCCCTTCTTCCGGATCTTTAATCCCGTTTCGCAGGGAAAGCGGTTTGATCCAGAAGGAGCGTACGTTCGCAAAAGGAACCCCGAACTCGTCCGACTACCCGACAAGTACAAACATTGCCCAAGGGAGGCTCCGGCCGATGTGCTCACCGACGCCTCCGTCGAGCTTGGTTCAGATTACCCTCTTCCACTCGTGGATCATGCCGAAGCGCGCCGACAAGCGCTCACCGCTTTCGAAACAATCTCCTGACGTCCAACAGTCATGGCGCAGCACTTTTCATACTCGTCCGAACTCGAGCAGCCGCCCGCTGAAGTATTCGCATGGCACGAACGCCCCGGGGCTCTGGCCAGACTCACACCACCGTGGGTACCCATGCGACTGGAGTCGTTTGAAGGAATACGGGACGGTGACAAGGCCCGGATTCGACTTGGTTGGGGGCCACTGTCCGTTCTGTGGGTGGCCGGTCATCGGGACTACACTCCAGGTCAGTCTTTCACGGACGATCAGCTTGACGGACCGTTTGCGTCATGGACTCACACGCACCGGTTCGAGGAGACGGAGCGGGGTGGCTGCAGGCTGACGGACTCCATCGATTTTAAGCTGCCGGCCGGCTCTGTCGGCGCACTCGCCGCAGGACATGTTCGAACCAGCCTTGAGGCCCAGTTCGCCTACCGGCACGCCATTACCAAGAATGACCTGCATCTTCATTCACGATACCGAACGCGTCCTCTCAAGATTGCCGTGACGGGAGCGTCCGGCCTGATTGGTTCCGCGCTTGTCGCGTTTCTCCAGACGGGCGGACACACCGTGCTCCGTCTTGTTCGGAGCCGGCCCGTTAGTGACGACGAAATCTATTGGAACGTACGCGACAACGTCGTCGACGCGCCACGCCTCGAAGGGCTCGACGCCGTAGTCCACCTTGCCGGCGAGAACCTCATGGCGCCGCGCTGGACGGACGCCAAGAAGCAGCGCATCTACGACAGCCGGATCAATGGAACCCGACTCCTGGCCACAACCGTCGCCTCCCTGCAGCGCCCCCCATCCGTCTTTGTATCATCCTCCGCCATAGGCATTTACGGTGACCGCGGCGACGAGACGATTGACGAGACATCTTCCCTCGACCGCCACTCGTACCTGGCAAAAGTGTGTGCAGACTGGGAGTCGGCTTGCGACGCCGCAAGGAGCGCCGGCATCCGTACGGCCAACGTCAGAACCGGCATCGTGGTGTCCGGCGGCGGCGGGGCGCTTGCCCCGATGCTGCCACTGTTCAAACTGGGCCTCGGCGGGCGCTTCGGCGACCCCCGCACGTTTCTCAGCTGGATCGCTCTGGACGATGTGGTCGGCGGGCTATATCATATCATATGTTCAGACAGCGTGAGTGGACCGGTGAATATGACGGGACCCGATCCGTTGAACTGGGACGATTTCGCCACGACGATCGGGAAGGTTGTGAGACGGCCGACGTTTGTAACCGTGCCGACCTGGCTCACAGGCCTAGCAACCGGCGAAATGGGAAAGGACGTGATCCTCTCCGGTGCAAAAGTTCTCCCGCGTGTGCTGAAGCGATCCGGATACGACTTTCTGTATCCGACAGCCGAGTCGGCGCTCAGACATCAACTCGGATATCCATGGTCGGCAAGCAAAGAACGTTGAAATGAGCGCAGATGCCACCGAACTTCCCGTCGTAATCGTAGGCGCCGGTCTCGCCGGAATGCGATGCGCACAGGCGCTTGCCAACACGGGGATTGCGGTCATTCTTATTGAGAAGCAATCGCGCGTCGGAGGCAGAGTTCAGACAGACGAGGTGGACGGGTTCTTTCTGGATCGCGGGTTCCAGGTCCTGCTCACGGGCTATCCCGATGCGCGAGATGCGCTCGACTTCGACGGGCTTGACTTGCAGGATTTTGCCCCTGGCGCAATCGTAAGAATCGGTGGTCGTTTCCACACAATCTCCGATCCCGTACGTGAACCGGCGACGCTACTGAGCACAGTCAAAGCGCCTGTGGGCTCGTTGGCTGACAAGATGAAAATGCTTCCGATGAAATCGAGGTTGTCTCGAATGTCGTTAGCGGAAATCTTTGAAAGAGAAGAGCTGACGACGCTGGAAGCACTCCGCGATCGCTGGCGATTTTCCCCGACCATGATCGAAAGCTTCTTTCGGCCTTTCTTCGGCGGCATCCTTCTGGATCGATCCCTCCAGGGGTCGAGCAGGATGATGGAGTTTGTCTTCAAGATGTTCTCTGTCGGGAGCGCGGCGCTTCCGGCGGAGGGTATGGGGAGGATATCCGACCAGATGGCTTCCCGCCTCACCTCGGTGGACATCCGGCCTGGCACTGGTGTTCGCTCGGTTGGCAGCGACAGCGTTGTTCTCGACGACGGGTCCTCGATTGCTGCGAGGGCTGTCGTAATATCGGTCGAAGGACCCGAGGCCGATCGGCTACTTGGTGAGAACGGCACTCATGTTTACGTAGGAACCCACTGTCACTATTTCGCCACCGAACACGCACCCGTGAGCGAAAAGCTTCTCGTACTCAACGGTGAAGGAGCGGGCCCGATCAATAATCTCGTTGTTATCACGAATGTCGCGCCGGCATATTCCGCCACGCAGGAAGCGTTGATTTCCGTGACTGTCCTCGACGATCCGACCAGCGTCTCATCCGTTGAGCTCGAGACAGACGTCCGGTCCCAGCTCACCGATTGGTTCGGACCCGTAGTCCAGCACTGGCGCCACATACGATCCTATCACATCCCGGTAGCACTTCCAGATCAGCGGCCTCCTTTTCTTTCGCCACCGGAAAAGCCTGTCCGCGTACGCCCATCCGTGTATCGCTGCGGCGACTACGTCGACACGGCGTCCATCAACGGCGCGCTTCGCTCCGGCCGACGGGCGGCCGACGCGGTGATCAAGGATCTGTCGGGGGCCTCATGATGAGCGAGTCGGTAGCTCTAGAACAGCTCGTGCGGCTCGTACTGACTGCCCATGTTGCCACCACATGGGCCATGGTCGGTGTAATTCTTATGGTTCAGGTGGTACACTATCCGCTCTTTTCCTCGGTGGGCGCCTCCTCATTTACGGCGTACGAAGTGTTGCACACACAGCGCATCACCTGGATTGTCGCCCCGTTGATGGTGACCGAGTTCCTGACCGCCATCGTGCTGGTGTACGTGAGCCCTGCATCGGTGTCAACATCGTTGCCCTGGATCGGGCTGTTTCTGTTGGCGGTCATCTGGATCTCTACAGCATTCGTCCAGGTGCCTCTTCATCGCGAGCTTGGTAGCGGTTTTGATTCACTTGTACACCGAAAACTTTTGACGACAAACTGGGTTCGCACGATAGCCTGGGTCGCCCGCGGGCTCGTTGTGGCTGTTGTCGCCTATCAGTATCTCAATCCGTCCGAACGAACATTATGAAAGCGATCTGGAACGACGTCATCATTGCCGAGAGCAACGACACGGTAGTCGTTGAGGGAAATCACTACTTCCCTCCCGAGTCACTCGACCCCAGGTACCTTCTAAAGAGCGAGACCACGTCGACGTGCCCGTGGAAGGGCCTGGCGAATTACTATTCGTTGGATGTGAACGGAGAAGTGAATAGAGATGCGGCGTGGTACTATCCGAATCCCAAGGCCGCGGCCTCCCAGATAAAGGACCACGTAGCATTCTGGAAAGGAGTGAAGTTTGAATAGTTAGTCGCCAGCAAGATGTTGTCAGAACGTCAGAGATTGCAGAGCTCGACTGAGAATCGAGACGACAGATACGTTCGTGTCCTTGCGGCGATTCAGGCGTTGCTGGATGGTGAGACGGACTGGATTGCTGCGATGGCGACGACCGCCTGTGAGCTGCACAATTCGTTTGATCATTTCAACTGGACGGGCTTCTACCGCGCCGTCTCGTCTGACACACTGGTGATCGGTCCCTATCAGGGTGGGCACGGTTGTCTGAGAATCTCATTCGGCCAGGGTGTCTGCGGAGCGGCAGCGCGCGAGAGGGTGACACAGTTGGTCCCCGATGTAGACGCGTTCCCCGGTCACATAGCCTGTTCATCGACCACGCGCTCTGAGATTGTGGTGCCCATCCTGACGCCCGACGGCCAACTTCTGGGCGTGCTGGACGTGGACTCTGACTCCCCCGACGCGTTCAACGAAATCGATCGACGTCACCTGGAGACGTTATGCGCCGATCTGGGGGCGCGTTATTCCGACCAGGCTATTGCGGTCCGAGCCTGACATCTCCCGGCCAGGTGCAGTCGTCGCCCTTGACTTCCCGCATCTCCACGATTGCCGTCACAGAGAACTCCCGGTCGTACGCACCGAGGTGTCCATATTGTCCCAGGCTTGACCGGGAGCCGACCAGTCGGGCATACACCCGGATGTATCCAAGAGGATCGCCGGCAACGGCTGCATACGTATCCCACAACTCGACCTCGGGATCCGCTGCAACCCACCACGACTCATCGACGCCGCACGGCCTGAATGCCGCTTCTTCGAAACCAAAGCTGAGGTAGCCTGCCGTGCCGTCCTCACTTACGTTGTCGACGATGGCGCATCCGCACAAGAACACCAGCATCGCTCCAGGCAGCAAGGTGCGAACGGACGTATACATCTTCATGTCTGTAACGGCAGGATCTCCGCCCCTTATACACCCAGCTGTTTCAGCGCGTCGTCAACAATCTCCGTAGCATGCTCGGGCGTGTCGGATTCAGAATAGACACGAAGCACCGGCTCGGTACCGGACGGCCGGATAAGCAGCCAGCCACCATCCGACGTGTGCTTGTAGCCGTCCATCGTTTGCAGCTCGGAGACGCGATGGCCGGCGATCGTTTGAAGACCTCCTTCGCTCTCAAGTCGTTCGAGTACGGCCTTCTTCTTCTCCTCGGTAGTGTGCACGTCCACGCGATACGTATAGTGACCACCAAACTCGTCGTATAGCTCGTCTACGAGTTCCGACAGGGGCTTGCCCCTCTTGACGACCATCTCCGTAATCAACAAACCAATGTAGATCCCGTCCCGCTCAGGGATATGTCCTTTGACTGCCATACCCCCTGACTCCTCGCCGCCGACGAGTACGTCTCCTTCGACGATTTTCGACGCGATGTATTTGAAGCCGATAGGCGTTGTCTGCACCGGAAGACCGTACGCTTCGCCGATCCGATCCAACATATGAGTAGTCGAGAAGGTCTTGACGATATCACCCGACAGGCCCTGTTCCCTGTGGAGATACTTGACGAGCAATGCGAGCATCAAATGAGAGCTGACGAATTCGCCTTTTTCGTCATACATACCAACTCTGTCCGCATCGCCATCGTTCGCGATTCCGACCGCACACTTCTGCGCCACGACGGTCTTTGACAGATCCTCGAGATTGCGTTCGATCGGCTCCGGGGCCTGCCCACCGAAGCCGGGATTGTATTCCGATCGAAGCTCCGCCACGTTCTTCGAACCAAGCAGCGTCGAAATTACCCCTCGGCCGGCACCAAACATGGCGTCGTGGGCGACTCGGATACCCGACTTACGGATGGCCGCGATATCCAGTCTGTTCCTGAGAACCGCTACGTACGCGCCGGCAATGTCCTTGAGTTCGACGTCACCCGACTCAACCAGCTTATCGAAGGGCACGAGCGTCCCGATCTCATCCAGCCGATCCAGTTCAGCCTCGACGGCGTCGATCATGTCGGGTGTCGCCGGTCCACCAAAATGGGCTTTGATTTTGTAGCCGCTGTAGGCGGGAGGATTGTGGCTCGCCGTAATGACGATCCCCGCACTGCAGCCATATTCCTTTGCAGCCCAGCTAATGGCGGGCGTTGTCGCAACAGCATCCGCGAGAATAACGCGCACTCCAGCCGCCGCAAATACCCGTGCGCAGTGCTCTGAAAACTCTCTGCCCAGGAATCGCGTGTCGTGACCAATCACCACGGCAGGATCTTTCCCATATTCGCGATGCAGCCACTGAGACGTTGCCTGCGCTACCTTCGCCACATTATCGAATGTGTACGTATCTGCAATGATCGCACGCCACCCGTCGGTGCCGAATTTGATCGCGTCGCCAGCCATGGAGCCACCCCGGTTGTGTCAGAGAAAATCGAGAGGCACCAATATTGGCAGACGGTCAGATGGGATCAACAGGCGGCAACCAATCCGAGCCGGATTTCTTACGAATTCGAGACTTGCTTGACGGGCTCCTTTACGTCCGCGCGACTGGCGATTTCCATCAGCTCTCTTGCGCTCTGGAGGCTCGCTTCTGTGATCTCGGCGCCGCTCATGAGAGATGCGACTTCTTCTGTTCGCTCCTTGTCTCCCAGCCGTCGTATGGATGTGCGCGTCCGTTGGCCGGCTACCGTCTTCTCCACCACGAAGTGCAGGTCCGCCATCGCGGCAACCTGGGGTAGATGCGTGATGCATAATATCTGATGGCCCACTGCCAGGTCCCGAAGGCTCTCGCCCACCTTCTGAGAGATCGCACCGGAAATGCCCGCGTCTATCTCGTCAAAGACAAGTATCGGAAATGCGTCGCTCTTCGCGAGGATCGTCTTCAGCGCGAGCATGATACGACTTACCTCTCCTCCGGACGCAACCTTCGCCAGCGGCTTTACGGACTCACCGACGTTCGTGCTGATCAGAAATTCCACGCGGTCGATGCCGCGGGCTGACGCCCGGTACTTCACGGGCGCAGAGCTTTCCCATCTGGACCATACCCAGCCGTCCTTGTCCTCAACACGCTCGACCTGGACCTCAAACTCGGGTTTCCGAATTCCCAGACTCGACAGTTCGCTCACCACTGCATTCTGGACCTTCGTCGCGTTCGCGACCCTCTCATCGGAGAGTCGGAACGCAAGCTCCGTCAGGGACGCGCACGACTCCTCCATAGCTTTCTCAAGCCGCTCGATTGCCGCGTCGAAATTCGTAGCTGTTTCGTGCTCGCGACCAATGCGCGTGCGATGCTCGATTACAGCCTCGACGGAACCGCCGTACTTCTTCGCAAGGCCCTGGTACTCCGAGAGGCGCTCCCGAACAACTTCCAGACGTTCGGCATCGAACTCCAGAGAGGAAGCGTAATTGGACAGCGTTCGCGAGACTTCATCAACAACAACCTTTGCCGACTCGATCTCGGAAAACGTCGTCTCCAACTCCCGGTCAATACGGATTAGATCGGCAAAATCGCGCATCGCCTCGCCGAGCCGCTCGTAGACCGAGCCATCAGAATCATAGAGCGTTTCGTGCAGGCGAGCCGCAAGTTCGCTGAGTCGCTCAGTATTCTCCAGTACTTCCTGCTCGCGCTGCAGTTTGGCTTCCTCATCCGCGACTGGTCCGACACGGTCGATTTCAGCAATCTGATATTCGAATAACTCGCGGCGCTCGGCCAGCACACCCTTGCGACGCGACATACGCTCCAGTTCGTTCGACACATTCTGTGCCTTCTTGAAAGCGCGGCTGTACTCATCAAGGGTGTCGGACAGATTCCCGAAGTTGTCGAGTAGATCTACGTGCGTTTCTGTACGCAGCAGCGATTGATGCTCATGCTGTCCGTGAAGATCAATGAGATGATCTGCTACATCTCTGAGTGCCGTTGCGGTGGTCGGCGTGTCGTTGATAAACGCCCGACTTTGCGAGGCGGATATTTCACGGCGAACAACGAGCAGGGGTTGCCATTCGACTTCCGCAGCACTCAGCAAAGCCCGGATGTCTTCGCTGTCCACATGGTCGAACACTCCCTCGATTACAGATTTCTCGGCTCCAACACGTATGACGTCTTTGAGAGCCCGCTCACCGAGGATCATCTTCAGCGCGCCGATTAGAATCGACTTGCCGGCACCGGTCTCTCCGGTGATAATGTTGAGTCCGGGTCCGAAACTGACCTTCAGATCCTCGATCAACGCGAAGTCGCGAATATGAAGTGATCTTAGCACAAAATGGACGGAAAAGGGTCGATCACGAGTGGCCGACGCATAACGTCAGCCGGTGGATTCTGTGATCGCAAAAAAGATACTCCACAAGGATGCCTATCGTCCGAAATCGGCGCTATTTAAGCGCCATGGCAATGCTTGTACTTCTTTCCACTGCCGCATGGACACGGATCGTTCCGTCCCACGCGGTCGGTGGCTTTCGCCGGCTGCTGCTTTGCCGTCGGGTCGCGCTTGCTTGCATCGCTGGATGCTCCGGCTGCGTCGACACCATAGCCGGCTGATGCGGCCGCATGGCTGGCTCTCGCACGCGATGGATCCAGGCGGCGCTTTCGCGGTGCCGCAGGGCGACTGGGCGCCTTCTTCCCGTCGACCAGTGGACCCGCACGAAATACGAAGCTGACAAAGTCGCTGCTCACGGCATCCATCAGCTCCTTGAAGAGCTTGAACGCCTCCATCTTGTACTCAATCAGCGGGTCCCGTTGTCCGTACGCCCTCAGACCAACCGCCTCCTTCAGCTCGTCGAGATTCCTCAGGTGCTCGGTCCAGTGCGCATCAATGAAGGACAGTAAGGCCGCACGCTCGAGCGCATCGTTGATCTCGTGGCCCTGCGTCTCAATCGTATCAGCTACGCGCGCCACGGAACGCATAATCTTCCGGCCATCCGTGAAATCGACGTACACACGCTCGGGCTTGTTTTCCTGATCGCTCTCCATGACCTGGCGGATGCTCTCGTAGAACGGAGCCGCGAGCATGTCGCGCTTCCCATCATAGAACTCAACCGCTGCGTCGATAACACGATCGACGACGCCTTCCTGTCCCAGGTTGATGAATTCCTGTCGATCGATTTCAAAGCCGAGGGCCAGGGTGCGAAGTAACTCCTCGCGCATTTCGTCGACGGTTCCCGGGCCATAATGCACCTCAACGATCCCTTCCACCACCTGGCCCAACATCTCCAGCAAGTCGCCGCGCAGGCGCTCACCCTTCAGTGCATGCAGGCGTCGGTCGTATATGACGGCGCGCTGGGAATTCAGCACGTCATCGTACTCCAACTGACGCTTCCGAATCGCAAAGTTGTTCTGCTCGACCTTCTTCTGAGCGCGCTCAATACTCTTGTTCACCCACGGATGCGTGATCACCTCGCCGTCTTCGACTCCCAGACGATCCATGACTTTCGCCACACGATCGGAGCCAAAAAGTCGCATGAGGTTGTCATCGAGTGAAACGTAAAACTGACTTTCGCCGGGATCGCCCTGTCGGCCGGCCCGACCGCGCAACTGCAGGTCAATACGCCGGCTCTCATGCCGTTCCGTCCCGAGGATCGCTAGCCCTCCAAGCTCAACCACACCCGGACTCAACTTGATGTCGGTACCACGACCAGCCATGTTCGTCGCAATCGTTACGGCCGCGCGATGGCCGGCCTCGGCGACAATCAGCGCCTCCGTCTTTGCCCGGTCCTGCTTCGCGTTCAGAACATTGTGCTTAATTCCCTGACGCTGCAACATGCGACTCAAGGTCTCGGAAACCTCGACCGACGTCGTACCGACAAGCACCGGCTGACCCTTTTCGTGGTACTCTCTGATCTTGTCGATAACAGCCGTGTACTTCTCACGCGTGGTCTTGAACACGAGGTCGTCAAGATCCGCTCGCTGAATGGGTTCGTTCGTCGGAATGACGATGACGTCCATCTTGTAGATCTTGTGGAATTCCTCCGCCTCGGTTTCTGCCGTTCCCGTCATGCCTGACAGCTTGTGGTACATGCGGAAATAGTTCTGCAGCGTGATGGTCGCATATGTCTGAGTCGCCGCCTGCACTTTGACGTTTTCCTTGGCTTCGATCGCCTGGTGAAGCCCGTCCGAGTAACGACGGCCGGCGAGTACGCGGCCGGTGTGCTGGTCCACAATCATCACCCGGCCTTCCTGAACGATGTACTCGACATCTTTCTCGTACAGGGTGTACGCTTTCAGAAGCTGCTCGATAGCATGTAGCCGCTCGGCCCTGTCCGAATACGTGTTGTACAGATCCCTTCTGGCTTCTTCAAAATCCTTGCGAGCAATCCGTCGGTCATTCTCGAGCTTGTTCTGGGCCTTCTCCTCTGTGAGGTCTTCTGCATCGGCATACTGGTCATCGAGCGCCTCGAGCCGCTCTTTGAGCTCGCGCTCCATCCGCGCAATCTCCTCACCCAGGTCCGGCAGAACGAACAGATCCTTATCCTCGCCCGCTGTTCTCGAGATATATTCCCGACCCTTCTCGCTCATCTCCAGTGAGTGCTGCTTCTCATCAAGCGCGAAGTACAGCTCGTCGTCTACGAAAGGCATGTTCTTCGCATTGTCCTGCAGGTAGAGAAACTCTGTCCGCTGGAGTAGCTGTGCCACGCCGGGTTCTCCCAGCAGCTTTCGCAATTTCTTGTTCTTCTGGAATCCCCGGTGCGCCCTGAGCAACGCCAGGCCGGCGTCCGTTTCATGTTCGGCGGCTTTCTTTCGGTCGCCCGCGGCTTCGGCGGCCTCCATTCCCTTCAGCCCCTGCTCGGCCTCCGACACAAGCTGAGCAACCAGCTTCTTCTGCGCGAAGACAAGCTTCTCGAGTGGCTGGCGAAGTTCCATGAAGCTGTTCTCTTCAGCCTGCGGAACGGGGCCCGAGATGATGAGGGGCGTCCTCGCTTCGTCCACCAGCACGGAGTCGACTTCGTCAACAATCGCAAAATGATGACCGCGCTGAACCAGCTGTTCCGGGTCGATAACAAATGAGTTATCCCTGAGATAGTCGAAGCCGAATTCGTTGTTCGTACCGTACGTGACATCGGCCGCGTACGCCGCACGTCTCGCAGGCGAGTGGGGCTCGTGCTTGTCAATGACAGCCACTGTAAGACCCAGATACTCCAGTACCGGACCCATCCACTGCGAATCGCGCTCCGCCAGATACGGGTTCACCGTTACGAGGTGCACACCCTTACCGACCAGTGCGTTGAGATAGACAGGAGCGACAGCGACAAGGGTCTTGCCCTCACCGGTTTTCATCTCGGCAATCTGGCCCTGGTGCAGCACGACCCCGCCAAGCAGCTGCACGTCGTACGGCACCATGTCCCATGTGATAGTCTGGCCACCCGCGTCCCACGTCGTTCCCAGCATCCGCCGACACGCGTCCTTGACAACGGCAAATGCCTCCGGGAGGATCTCGTCGAGCGTGTCCTCCACCGCTTCAAGCCAGTCAGCTTCCAGCTGATCGAGGCGGTCGTACAAGTCCAGACGGTCTTCGAGATCAAGTCGCTCGTCGTCACCTGCGCTCTGCCCGTTCCCCTCAACCATCACCTTTGATGGAACGCGTCGCAGTTCTTTCTTGATCTTGTCGCGCTCTTCCTCAATCGCGGCTACCGCCTCGCGAATCTTGGCCTTGAACTCGCCCGTCTTGGCCTTCAACTGTTCGTCCGAAAGCGCCTGGACCTGTGGCTCGAAAGACTTGATCTCTTCTACGACAGGCCACAGCTTCTTGAGCTCGCGCTCGTTGCTATCGCCCATCACCATCTTCAGCAGATTCAACATAGCTATCATTCAGGCCGGCGTACTCAACGTGACATAACGACCGGATCATTCGAAAGACTGACCGCCGCGGACTGGGGATTGTGTCCTGGAAGGCCAAAAAAAGCGTTTTCCCCGGGGGAAACTACGAATAACAAAAAGCGGTCCAACAGTCGATAAGGCCGCGTTCTGTCACGCTGCCGACCCGATATCCGTTCCCCCGCATTGCCGAATTTTTCGCCCGGCACTCGCACGGAGACGGGCCCGGTCGAATCGTGGATCGTGCCGGCCGAACCCCATACGTGCATGGGGGTATATCTACCGCTACTGATGTGAAGGCAAACCTATGTGACTTTCCCTTTCGCGTTACGTTGCCGATACTCGAAGCCGATTAGACCTGCAATAACAAGCAACCAATTAGCGGTCCGATATTGATGAGATTGACGACGGCCGTACTGGCAATCCTGACCTTCGCAATGTCGTCCGTCGCTCTCGGGCAGGCTGATCGCGTCACCGGATTCTCGTTCCTTCGAATGGATCCCTCCGCACGGTCTGCCGCGTTGGCAGGATCTTTCATGGCGATCTTTGACGGCGACGTGAACGCCCTGTACTACAATCCGGCACTGCTGAGTGAAGAGACGTCGGGGTCGATTTCATTTTCTTACCTGAATCATCTCTCCGACATCAACGCCGCCTTTCTCACCTACTCCAGGCACGTTGATGGCGTGGCTTCGTTCGGAGCGGGACTGCGATTCCTGAGCTGGGGGTCCTTCGACCGCGCAAATGAATTCGGAGAAAGAGACGGCACGTTTTCTGCCGGCGATATCGCACTGACCGTTGGCGCTGCCCGAGAATACAACAGTCGAATACGATACGGTGCCAATCTGCATGTTGTCTACTCGTCGATCGATACGTATCACGCCTCCGCTTTGGCTGCCGACTTCGGCGCCACGTATGTCCTCGCCGAATCGAATTTTGCCGCGAGCGTTTCACTGAACAACGTCGGTGTGACAGTAAGTTCATTCGGCGAAACCCGCGACGAGCTGCCGTTCGACCTGCGAATCGGTATAGCCAAGAAGCTCGAGCATCTGCCGATCCTGTTGACGGCGACGGCCTTCGATCTCCACAACATCGGAAACGCCCCGGAAGGCGCGTCGGGTATCGGTTCGGTCTTCCAGTACCTCGCGTTCGGTGGAGAGGTCCGGTTCTCTCCCGCATTCCACGTGCGACTGGGATACAATCATCGGAAGCACGAGTCGCTGAAGCAGAAGAGCCGCCTGGACTTTGCAGGAGTGGGTATCGGGGCCGGGATCGTGGTCCGTCGGATCAAGTTCGACTACGCATACAGTTCATGGTCGTCGCTAGGTGGCCTGAACCAGCTCACGATCGGCACGACGCTGTAAAGAATCAGGGGGCTAGCCGGGTGATCGCTTTCCCTTTAGAAGCCCCTGCTGCTTGAAGTAGATCATCGTCGTCTCAAGCGTGCCGTGGCGCATGCGCCGCTTCACCTCCTCAACGTCCACCCCTTCATTGAGCCAGATCAATGCGGCAGTGTGAGTCAGGCTATGGGGTGTGATGCCGGGCCGTTTGAGGCCGGCCGATTTCAGATATCCGTTGATACGGCTTCGTACCGACCGTGTATTGAGTCTTTCACCCTCGGAGCGGTGCCCATGCGAAGCAAACAGTGCGTCTTCCGGCCGGACACGTCCGCGACGCTCCAGGTACTCCTGTAAATCGCTGAGTACCCGGCCGTCCAGCGGGATCGATTGGTCCTTCACGGTTCTGCCCTTGCCCTGCACCCGGAGGTACCATCCCATGAGCGTCTGCTCGATATCACGCACGTCCGCACGCACGATCTCGATCTCGCTCATCCCGCCATACAGCATCAGAGAGACGATGGCCCTGTCACGAACGCCGATCATCGAGTTCACCGTCAGTTCCTTCTGAAGTGACTTGATCTCGGATAGCGTAAGGACTTCTCTGGAGTGACTTGTGGGTCGCCGGTTCCCCTTGACCTGCCGGGCCGGATTCTCTTCCAGCAGTCCGATATCTACCAGATACTGACAGAACCGCCTTAGGGCCGTCAGGTAGGTCGAAACCGAAACCTGATGCAATTCGCGATCCTCCATCAGGTACGTCTTGTAGTCGGTCACGTCCTCGACGCTGAACCCGAACTTGCCCTTGATCCGGACAAACCAGCGTTCAAACTCGTTCAGCGCACGCCGATAGGTGCCCACCGTGGCCGGGCTCTTCTCCGTCAGATACTCACGGAGAAAATCGTCGATGCGCCGACGAAGTTCGCCGGACGAGAGGCTTAGCGACTTTCGGCGTCGCGTAGTCGACCCGGAGCCGACTTTGGTAGACTTGCTGCCCATGTGCTGGAGTTCTTCCTTCGACGGGAGCGCCAGTGCTCGCTCTCCTGCCCGATGTGCGGGTCAGGATCCGTCGACCTGAGTACCCCAAGTTACAATAACGGTCATCAGAGATGCAATAACGGACATAATTCCTTGCAGGAAGTGCCCGAAAAGGACCGTCTTCAGACTAGATCGCCGATTCGGCTGAGTACGATTCCAGTTCCACAATCAGGCGCTGCAGGTACGAAGAGGCCATCGCGCCGTCGATGATGCGATGATCGTAGCTCAACGAGACGTACATCATGTGCCGAATCGCGATCACATCACCCAGATCATTGTCTTCGATCACGACCGGTCTCTTCTTGATGGCGCCTGTCGCCAGAATAGCCACCTGTGGCTGCGCGATGATGGGCGTTCCCATGAGTGAGCCCAGAGAGCCGACATTTGTCACCGTGAAGGTACCTCCCTGCAGGTCATCAGGCTGAAGCTGCTTGCTCCGCGCCCGCTCCGCAAGCATCGCGGCCGAACGAGCCAGACCCGCGACATTCTTGTCACCAGCGTCACGAATCACCGGCACTACCAGGCCGCTCTTGCCGAGCGCCACCGCGATTCCAACGTGAATGTCCTTCTTGACGATGATCCGCGTGCCTTCGACTGAAGAATTCATCAGCGGATGATCACGAAGCGCATCGACAGCCGCCTTGACGAAAAACGGCGTGTACGTGAGCTTGACTCCCTCGCTGGCGAGAAATGCGGCCTTTCGCGTCTCACGCAATTGCACGAGTCCTGTCACATCGACCTCGGCAAAACTCGTCACGTGAGCGGAGGTGCGCTTGGATGAGATCATATGCTCCGATATGATCTGGCGCATTCGATCCATCTCTATGATCTCCGTTCGCGCGGCGCCACCGGCAACACTCGACGCTGCCACTGCTACGGGCTGCACCGCTGTCGGGGTTGATGGAGTCGGCATCCGTCGGCTTTCAAGATATCCGACGAGATCCATCTTCGTCAGACGACCCCCGTG
>JABDKH010000171.1 GCA_013002345.1 Rhodothermales bacterium | reverse complement strand
TGCTCGCGAAGACAACAGCCCAACCGGTCAAGCTTTTTCTGAGCCGTGAGGAAACGATGTTGGCGGTCGGCAACCGACCCGCCAACCGAATGCGAGTCAAGGCGGGCGTAAGGAATGACGGAACGCTTACTGCGATAGAGTTTGAGGCACTGGGTTCGGGTGGAGCCTACTCAGGAAACGGAACGGGTATCGTGGACTGGCAGATTCGAGACCTCTACAGGTGCGAGAATGTTCGCACGGTCATGCAGAGCGTCTACATCAACGCGGGTGAGCAGCGGCCCATGCGCGCGCCGGGTCATCCGCAGGGCTCGTGGGCGCTCGAACAGATGATGGATCAGCTGGCCGAGAAGATCGAGATGGATCCAGTCGAGTTCCGGCTGAAGAACCTCGCGACCGTAAGCCAGGGCCGCAACAACATGCCATACACGTCCAACGGATTCGCTGAGTGCATGACGAAGGGCGCAGAGGCGTTCAATTGGTCGGCGTCTCGCCGCCAGAAGGAGGACGGCAATATCGTGCGAGGAGTTGGGATGGCCGGCGGTCTCTGGATCGCCGGCGGGGGTGGCCCGCCATCCACCGCAATCGTCAAGCTGTTTGCGGATGGATCGGTCAACCTGAATATGGGCGCCTCAGATATCGGAACCGGTACAAAGACCGTCATGGCTATGGTCGTTGCCGAAGAACTGGGTGTCCCGCTCGATCATATTCAGATCGAGCATGCCGATACAGGCACGACCCAGTTCGCCACCGCGTCGGGCGGCAGCAAGACCGTCCCCACGGAGTCACCGGCCGTCAGAGCCGCCGCCATCGATTGTCGGGACCAGGTTCTTGCGATGGCAGCCGAGGAAATGGGCGTTGCAGCAGCGGACCTCCAACTGGACGGAACGGACATCGTATCGAGCGCCGACCCGTCGACGAGAAGGCCACTTACGGAGCTCGGGGCGCTCAGACGCCAGCAGGTCGTCGTCGGCGTCGGCTATCGGGGACCAAATTCACGTGGCAAGGCCGTTTGCCCGTTTGCCGCTCAATTCTGCGAGGTCGAAGTCAACCGGCGCACGGGGGAAGTCAAAGTCCTCCGTTTCCTTGGAGCGCACGACAGCGGACGCGTAATGAGCCGTCTATCGTACGACAGCCAGGTGTACGGCGGTATCGTGATGGGAATCGGGTTCGGCATGATGGAGCGGCGGGTGCTTGACTCGGGGCAAACTGGAAAGATGTGCAACGTCTCGTGGCACGACTACAAGATCCCGACGTCGATGGATGTGCCTGCGGAAATCGCGTCGCTCCCGATTGAGACGATAGACACTGAATGCAACACAACGGGCTCAAAAGGCCTCGGCGAACCGGTCACCATACCGACGGCGCCGGCTATTGCAAACGCGGTGTACAATGCAACGGGAGTTCGCGTGACGGATACTCCGATCAATCCGACACAACTCGTCGACATGTTGAACCGAAGCGACGAGGGGAGGACCTGATATGCTACCAGAATTTGCATACGTTCGTGCGACATCTCGTAAAGATGCGCTCAAGCACCTGGAACAGCCAGGGTCATACGTGCATGCGGGCGGGACTGATCTTCAGGGCTGCATGCGAGACCGCGTCTTCCCCGTAGCAAAGATCGTGAGCATCACCGATGTCGACGATCTGCGTGGCATCCGACGCACGCCGAACGGCGGTCTCCGCATCGGGGCCCTGACGACGATCAGCGAGATCGCAGGCAGCGCACTCATCCAGGATCGATATGCCGGACTTGCCACGGCGGCGGGAGATGTGGCGTCACCCCAGCTGCGCAACCAGGGCACCCTCGGTGGCAACATCTGCCAGCGGCCACGCTGCTGGTATTTTAGAGGCGAGTTTCATTGCCTGAAGAAAGGCGGCAACACGTGCTACGCCGAGAGCGGAGAGAACCGCTACCACGCCATCATGGGAGGAACACCGTGCTACATCGTTCACCCGTCGGATACGGCGCCCATGCTCATGGCATTCGATGCGTCCGTGCGCATCCAGAATGACGGCACCGAAAGGAGCATCGGCATGGATTCGTTTTTCGTTCTGCCGGATCAAGATGTTTCTCGTGAGAATTCACTCGCGCAGGGCGAGCTGGTCACAGGAGTGGATATTCCGTCTGCACCGGACGGGACTCGCAGCCTCTACCGAAAGGTTCGAGAGCGAGGGTCGTGGGACTTTGCGCTGGCGAGCGTTGCTGTCGTTCTGCAGATGGACGGAAATCGAGTCGCGAAATCCCGGCTCGTCCTTGGCGGTGTGGCTCCGATCCCCTGGCGTCTGCCGGCCGTCGAGCAGCTGATCGAGGGCAAGCCGATCACTGCCTCGCTCGCGGAGGAAGCCGGAAGATTGGCAACACGAGATGCGGAGCCGCTCGAACAGAACGGCTACAAAGTCCGACTCGTGGAGGGTATTGTGGAAGAAAGCCTGCTGGCGCTCGCCTGACGAGCGGAGGCTTTATTTCGAGTCGGCGAGCGCGGCGGCGATCGCTTCGTCGAATGCTGACAGAGGTTGGTTTCCGCTCAGAAACTGGCCGTTGACGAAGAAGGCGGGGGTTCCGGTGACTCCGTTGCGACTACCGCTCTCAGCATCCGCCAGCACGCGCTGCCGGGCAGCCTGGTATGCATCCGACGATGTGTCGATTGCGCACTCCGACCAGGCATCAACGTCAATGCCGGCCGGCGATATCCACTCCCTTCCCTTCTCTGCATAGTTGTCTTTAGAGACGGTCGCCTGGTTAGTGAAATACCCGTCGTACAAACGCCAGAACGCTTCGCCGGACTGCTGTGCCGCACAGACAGCGGCAATCGCCGCGGGCTCGGCCCATGGGTGTCGTGACAGCGGGAAGTGACGATAGACAAGCCGCACCTGCTCCGGGTATTTCTCGAGCACACTCTCCACGGTGCCGTAGACACGGGCGCAGAACGGGCATTCGAAATCCGAATACTCAATGATCGTGACCGGTGCATCTGTCGGCCCGCGGCTGGGCATCCCTTCCGATTCGGCCAGAAGCGCCCGATGCCTTTCTCGAGCCTCCTTCGCTTCGACGTCCTTTTCTCGCTGCAGCTCTACAGCAATGTCCTGCATAGAGAGGCTCGCATCAATCGGGTCGGCCGCCAGAAGGTATAGGCGCGCATCATCGCTCGTCGTCAAGAAGCGCATCTGATTCCGGCCGTCAATGACGACGACACCTTCGTCAAAGCCTGGCGAGGAACTGGCTCCCAGCTCCGCCACGGTAACAACGCTTTCGCGCAACTGAGGGAATCGATATTTCAGATTCTCGGCGATCCTCGCTTTCCGATCGTCGTCGTCCTGTAAGACAACGGACTGGCATGACGCCGGGCGCGGAAGGACGAGGACCAGAAGGGCGGCGACGTAGACGGTGCGGGAAAGTGCTTTCTGCATGGGTATTTTCTGGTGGAAAAGAACAGTATATGCCGCTGATCGATTGGGGGTCCCGCGGCATTTGTTCAAGCCGGCCTGTCCACACGCGCGAATGACGGTGGGCCGTCCCGCCACTTACTCCGCGTCGGTCGAATCTTTCGACGGGAAAGCTATCCTGCGGACATCGTAGGTTCCACCGGCGTCCAACCCCGTGTCCGGCGCCGGTCCATCGCCCTCGAGCCCGGCCTGATCAATCGTAAACGAGACGCGCGTCCTTCCGCGAGTGCTCGAGACACCGAATGGACCGGTTGCTGACTCCTGCTTCTGACCGGCCATGGCCTCTCGCACGACGGCCTCGGCCACGTCCGCAGCCGGAGCTCGGTCCAGTTGAATGTCGGTTTCAGATGCCAGTTCAGCACCGATCTCAAACTCGAGTCGTCGCTTCGTTCGCCTGCTTTCTCGTTTCTGCCAGACCGGTGAGGTGACGTCGGACGTAGCTACATACTCGTCGAGGGCGGCAATGAAGTTCTTGTAGACCTGCTGAATCTCCCAGATAATCCGGTCCGGCCCGAGCGCCCACCATTCGTCTGGCGTGAAGTACGCCGACACCTCAGCCTCCGAGCCGGATCGGCCAAACCACTGGATGAGGTGCAGGTTATCCGACTGGGCCAGCCACAGCGCAATATCAATAAATCGCTCGTCGCCCGTTAACAGAGCCTTGTTGTAGGCCTGAAGCATGAGGTGGAAGACGGCCCTCTGCGCGTCATTGCCAAGGAAGAATTCCAGACCGCCGCTTCCCGCCCAGGTGCTCGCAAACGCGGGAAGAGGAAGCTCGTGACTTTCACCTTCGAAAGCATCGTACAATTCCGTAGGCGTGGCAAACTGAAGTCCCGCGTCGCGTACGGCATCCGGAAGTGCCTGGAGAAATTCGAAGATGCCACTGTCTTCGTGATGGTGCTCACCGAATGTCTCGAAATCCCATCCAAGTACAACAAAATCGCCGGGACTTTCCGAAAGCCACTTCGCGTACTGATCCGCCATCAGCGGGAATCCTGACCAACTTCTGTCGCTGAATCGATATCCGACATCATCGCTCAACGCGTAGTGTCTGACCAACAGCTTCAAACGCCCGCCATTGTGGTGATACATGTACGTCGGCTCTCGCCACTCCATCAGCCACTTGCGGCCGTCGACGAAAGCGGCCTGAAATCCAGCGAGATCGAGCGCATGGTAAATGGTATCCGACATCATCAACTCAGTCGTATCCGCAACGACCGGACGGACACCGAAAACCTCCTCCAGACGGTCCGCCGATTCTCGCATCCCGTCCATGAATCGCTCCACGTCCCACAACAACTCAAATCCATGCCGGGGATTGGTTGCGACCGGCTCTACGTTGTCACTCTGCACGAGCTTCCGAAACACATCCAGCAGCTCTGGATCCCATCGCTCCGCCTGTTCCACAAAGGACAAGGAGAAACCAATAGCCATCTTGAATCCCTGCTCGGCGAGCTCGGTGAAGCGACGCGCCGCCGGATAGTAGCACGTCGTTGCCACCTTCCTGAAATAGCGCTCGTTCATCTCGTGATCAAAGAGATGTTCAGCCCACCCGTCTGGACCCTTCCCGAGCGGTATGGAGGCAGCCGGCAAACGCAAACGACGGGGTTGATGGATGAGCGTGTAGACGAGAACGTTTTCGACACGCGGCTGGACCGGGCCCGAATCTATGGCGCCGATGGACCGCGCGACGAACCGCACCTTGTCATTGACGATATCAATCACTTTGTCCCATGTGAACTGTGCCGCCGTTCGACGAGCCGACGCCCGGATTTCGCGAGAGCGATCCGGGTCATCCCGCAGTTCAAGAATCTCTGAAACGATTTCTTCCGGATCGTCCGTGTCGAGACTGATCGCGCACGGCCCCGCAAACGAGTATTCCTCCCCGGTGCTTCCGACAAACACCAGACCACCGGCTGCCATCCCTTCGAGACCTACGAGTCCGAATGGCTCGTGTCCGCTGTTTGCCAGGACGGCGTCGGCTGCCGCATAGAACGGCCTCAGCAGATCTGGAGACATGTGGAAAGAAAAGTGATAGAGGTCTGCCGGCGGCACGTCCGCCAGCAGATCCATGAGTTCCTTCCAATTGGCCGGCTCACCGGTGACGTGAACGACGCTCAATCCGTGTGCTGCTGCTCGGTCGAACACCTCTTGCCCGTGCGCCTCAATTCCGCCCCTCAGCACAAAAACGACTCGCTGGCCACCGTTCTTGATGCGAGCCGCCGCATCAACAGCCATCAGCCATCTCTTTGCCGGGTCGAAACGCCCGACCTTGAAAAGAAGCACGGCATCGCGGGCGTGCAATGTCTTCCGTAGCTGCGCGACTCTCGTCTGGCCAACGCGGCGAAGCAAATCTCCTGGAATACCGTTCGGAATCACGAGCGGATTCAGTCCCATCTCCCACATGATGTGCTTCATGTATCGACTGACGGTCGTCAACTGCGACGCGGTCGACAGCCTCGGCCAATCCACCCGGTGGAAGGACATCGTGTTATTGGCATTCCAGAGCATCACGCAGCGATGACGCAGACCGGCCTCCACCAGCAGATCATGTATGCGGATTACGGCCTCGGCCGTGTGCCACTCCTCCGCCATTATCACGGGGAGCATGCCTTCGTCCAGTGCGGGTCTTACGAAATGATCGACCACGAAGGCCGGTACCGATTCGTTGAAATCCCAGACCTTGCCTTCTTCCCCGTCATAGACTCCGGAGTGGTGCGTTGCACTGATCCACTGGCTCCAGCGGTGTAGCGTGAGCCGGCCGTTCTCTAATTCTTCGGTAGCCGGACGATCGGGGTCGCCAACGAACAGAAGATGGGTCTTGTAGCCGCGCCTCGCGAGAGCGACAGAAAGATTGGCGACACGAATTCCGAGACCGCCAGCGATAGCGTACCGGTCGGGGCCCTCAAACGAGAGGACACAAAATGCTGCTTTGTCCGGTGGGACACTCACGACAAACGCCACGGGACAACGTCCCGTTGTGGGAAAACAAAGCGAAGGTCGACTTATAGATACGGCAGACCCTCGTCTTCCGCAACCGGATCACGTGCATCCGGTGTAGAGGCTACCTGCGGCCGACCCGCGGGGAATGTCCGCAGCGTATTGTAGGGTCGGGTCATCACGGCATCTCCGCCGCCGCCTGGAGCAAATCATCCGGGCGCTGTAACCCGCACGATCTCGGGGCATTCCCTGCACCGTGCCTGCGCAAAACAAAAAAAGGGGGCCCGGTTACCCGGAGCCCCTCTACGCGAGTAAGAGCAACCTTATTGCGCCACTACCTCTCCTTCATCCGAAATCGCCAGTTGGGCCTCGTTCAGCGAAGCAGACACAGCCTTGATAACCGGTGTCATAACGTATCCAGTAGGCGCCGAGGGAGGTCCCGTCGACACGACCGATTCGTCGGCCACGAAGTCTAGAAGAATGTCCAGCCTTCCACCACCACTCACATCGACGAGGTCGTCGAAGAAGAACTTGAGCCCCGAAGATGATCCACTGGCCACGTGAAGAGTGTCCGTCACGGTCAAGGCATCCGTTCCGAACGTGATCGTTGCCACGTCGCCAATTACGACTCGAAGCTGATCAAATGTCGTTAACGTGACCTCCTGGTCACAGACATCGAGCGTTCCGCCGTCCGCTAACGCGAGCAGGTTGAACATGGTCGCGACATCGCTCGATGGAATCGTCTCGCGCTCATCGGTGGCCGAATTGATGATCTCGCACGAAACCACGGTGAC
>JABDKH010000170.1 GCA_013002345.1 Rhodothermales bacterium | reverse complement strand
AGCGCAGAAATCACAGATCCACGCTCTGCTTGAGATCGCGCGACAGCCAGGCCCGGGCAAATTTCAGGTCGCGATCTACCGTCCGCGTCGACACGTTGAGCGAATGGGCGATCTCTTCAATCGCCAGGCCACCGAAGAACCGATGCTGAACGACCAGGCCGTGCCGCGGATACTGGGCCTCGAACCGCTTCAACGATTCGTCCAGCGCGAGGATGATGGTGGCCGGCTCGTCCGGTAGCAGGCGCTCCTCGTCCAGAGTGGCGTCGACGGCGCCTCCGCCGCGTTTGGCTGCCTTTCGCTTGAGCGCGTAGTTAACCAGAATTCGCCGCATCACGGTGGAGGCCATTGCGAAAAAATGCGAGCGATCCTTCCACTCCATCTCACTGATTTCCGCAAGCCGCAAATAGGCCTCGTGAACCAGTCCTGTGGTATTCAGCGTGTGCCCCCGACGTTCTCCCACGAGACGAGCGTGTGCCAGTCTCTTCAGTTGAGCATACACGAACGGCATGATCTTATCCAATGCCTCGTGGTCGCCGCCCGCGAACGCGCGGAGTTGCGCAGTAATGTCCGGAGGTGTAGCCATGGGTCACCACAGATCGGTAGCTTACTATTACGCATCGTCGGTGTAACAGTCAATGCTTTGCCGGCCCGGGCTGTTTCTTTAAGAGCTGGCCGTGCTTTGGAGGAGAAGTCACTATGGTTATTGCCGTCACCGGTGCCAGCGGACACATCGGGAGTAATCTTGCTCGCAGGCTGGTGAAGGAGGGTCATTCCGTCCGCGCGCAATATCGCACGGCGGCGACCCCGCTGGAAGCGATCGATGTTGAGGCTCGCGCAGGTGACATTCTTGATCCGGACTTTGTCTCCGGTTTCGTCCGCGGTGCCGAGATCGTTTTTCACCTGGCGGCCGAGATCTCGATCGCCGGGGATCCGACCGGCTCGGTCCGCCGAACCAACGTCGATGGTACTCGCATTGTGGCGCAGGCCTGCCTGCAAAACAACGTGCGCAGAGTCATCCACTTTTCGTCGATCCATGCATTCGAACAATTGCCGCGCGACGAACGGCTGGACGAACAGAGGTCGTACGTCGGGCCGGCCGCTTTCGCCTACGATCGATCCAAGGCGGATGGAGAGCGAGTGATCCGAGAAGCCGTCGTACGTGGACTTGATGCGGTAATCGTCAATCCGACCGCCGTCGTCGGGCCTGTGGATTTCCGACCGTCGTCCATGGGACAGGTGGTTGCAGCGATGGCTCGCGGGCAGATGCCGGCCATTGTTGATGGCGGGTTCGACTGGGTGGACGTCCGGGACGTAGTAGATGGAGCGGTGCTGGCTATCGAGAAGGGTCGCCGCGGGCAGAACTATCTCCTGTCGGGCACGTGGGCCTCGCTGCAGGAAATCGCCGGGTTAGTAGATGCGGCCTGCGGCAGGCCCAGTCGGCGGCTTGTGCTGCCGATCTGGATGGCCCGGGCCGCTGTCCCTCTGGTCGCGCTGGTCGCCCGGGCGGGCGGTGCGCCTCCGGTCTTCACTCGCGAATCGCTCGCGATCGTTTCGGAGTGCAACCGCGTCATAAGCCATTCTCGCGCATCACAAGAACTGGGTTTTCGGTCGCGGCCGCTGAGAGAGACCATTGACACTACGGTTCGTTGGTTCATTAATAATGCCTATCTTTAGTCTGTGTGCAGCATATAGTTATGGAATGTATAAGCGGTATCACTTAAAGAGCGGAGACAGGCAAGATTCCCTGCTTTTTCAGCAAGGACAACCAGATCGTCCTGTTTCCGTACCGCAGTGCATTACCCGTCAATTCTGATCTGCATCGAACCATGAGAACTTCCCTCGTCGCCCTGGTACTTGCCCTCTCGCTGTCTGCCTGCAGCTCACATCGAACCCTTGTCGACCGAAACGAATCGATGACGCCCGTCCTGTACGTCGTGGATCTGAACGATCGGTCTGACGACGTCTTTCGAGTGACCATGACGGCAGACCTCGGTCCGGAGAACGAGTACTATCAGTTTGCATCGACGGCACCGGGTACGTATCAGGTCATGGACATGGGTCGGTTCGTGAGGTCGTTCGAAGCGTTCGACGCATCCGGCGTGCCGGTGCCGACGGAGGAGGTCACAGCGGGTCGATGGCAGTTCTCCCGGCCGGGCGACGTCGCCAGCGTGCGTTACGAAATCGCGGAGACGTGGGACACGCCGGTCGACGAACATCCGATCTATATGATGGCCGGGTCGTCAATCGAAGACGACCACGTGTTTATCAACGGGCAGACGGTATTCGGATTCGCGTCCGGCATGCAGGGCACCCCACTCCGAATTCAATTCGATCATCCGGCTTCGTGGACAGTCGGCACCGCGCTCCCAAGGGGAGAGGACGGGCTGTACCATGCGGACGACTACGACCACATCGTCGACTCACCAGTGTTGATGGGAAGACTCTCGTTTGCCGAGGTCGATGTTCGTGGAACGGATGTGGAGTTGTATACCTACTCCAAAACGGACAAGGTGAAGTCGGAGCAGATCCTCGAGTCCGTTCGCGACATTCTTTTCGCGTCAGATGCGTTCCTCGGCAAACTTCCTGTCGACCGGTATGCCTTCCTGTTTCATTTTGAGGACATGTCGATGGGTGCCTGGGAGCACTCCTACAGTTCGGCCTACGTCTACGCCGAGGACGGATTCGAACAGGCGATTGTGGAGAGCATCCCTTCGGTCGTTGCCCATGAGTTCTTCCACATCGTGACGCCGCTGAATATCCACAGTGAAATCATAGAGGACTTCAACTTCGCGGAGCCGGTCGCATCAGAGCATCTGTGGCTGTATGAAGGGACGACCGAATGGGCGTCGGACATGCTGCAACTCCGAGCGGAGTTGATCGATCTGGATAACTATCTGAATCGGCTCAGTACAAAACTCAATATCGACGATCGATTCGATCCCTCCTACAGCCTGAGCAAGCTCAGCTTGACGTCATACACCAGCGAAGGTCAGCGGCAATATGGCAACATCTATCAGCGCGGAGCAGTCGTTGCCGGACTGCTGGATATTCGGTTGCTGGAGTTGTCAGGTGCAAGCAAAGGTCTTCGGGAGGTTCTCATCGATCTTTCGAACCGGTACGGCCCCGATCGGCCGTTCGATGAGGAGTCATTTTTCGACACGTTCGCCGAACTCACGCACCCGGAAATCGCCGACTTCTTCGAAAGCTACGTCCGGAATGCCAATCCGCTTCCAATAGCCGACTATTACAGAAAACTCGGCATCCGCTATGAGTTGCAGCGGGAGACCGGAGCCACGGAAGCCAGTGCCGGACTAGAAATCAATGTGCAGGAAGGCAGGATCGTTATTGTGGGGGTTGCTCCGGAGGTGACCGAGTGCGGGTTTGCGATCGGCGACGAACTCGTCAGCTACGACGGTCGGGAGGTCAGCATGAAGACGATCCGGCAGCTCGCCGCTGAGTGGCGTGAACTGGCAGCCGGTATTCCCTACGAACTCACGGTTCGACGCGGAGATAAGGAGGAGGTCGTGAGTTGTGCGAAGTTCAACAGGCCAACGGTGGAGCGACATGTGTTCTCGATCGATCCGGAGGCTACGCCCGGGCAGATCGCCATGAGAGCGGCCTGGATGAGGAACTTGCCGCTGTAGCCTGGATTAGCAACGTGCAGTGAATCATATCTTCGAGCCGGTAAAATCTTGAACAGGCCGTGGTGGAGCGTCTTCGTAATACCGGCGCTCATGATCTTATGTGGTTGCACGCGGACCGTGTACGTGCCGGCCGGGGGGGTCGTCGCGGACAACCTGTATGACACGCCGCTGTCCAACGTCGGTGCGGACGATGCATTCGAGCGTGCGTTTGCTGCCATTCATTTTCTGAATTCGGTCGCCTATTACAAGCGCTTCGTGTTCGCACCGGGCAACGATGTCGACCCGCGAACGATATCGGAGGAGGACGTGCTGCGGCGTGCCGTGTCTTCGGAGATGTACCACGAGACGGCGTCCGGAACTGCGACGGCTGTGTACGAAACGCCGTCCCGGATCGCTCTCGTGACAAGTGCACACGTAGTCGCATTCGCCGATACGATCGTGACGTTCTACGACTCGGAAGGGCAGGAGCGATCCGTGCACAGCCTGGCGGTCAAACTGCGTCAGAGCACGTACATCCCGGACATTCCGGGAGCCGACAACATCGAAATCCTTGCCATGGACGACGAACTGGACGTGGCGCTTGTGGGGCAGATCGTCGCCGACCTTGAGCCGGGCACGGTCCGTGTCGTCGACTTTCCGGTGGGTACTGTGACCGATCTCCGGTGGGGATCACAGGTGTTCGTATTCGGATTCCCGGCGGGAGCGCGGATGGTAACAAGTGGACTTGTGAGCAAGACGTTTCGGGATCAGCGAACAGCGTTTCTGACCGACGCCGCGTTCAATCGCGGGTTCAGTGGCGGGCTCGTGCTTGCCACGCGCGATGGCGCCCCGAACTTCGAATGGGTCGGTATGGCGAGCTCTGCGGCGGCGTCGTCAGAGTTCATCCTTACACCTCCGGACGACGCCGAGCTGCAGCCCGAAGATCTTGGCCGACCCTATGACGGCCCGATCATCCTGCGCCAGCGAAAGCGTCTGAGATATGGCATCACGACGTGCATGAGTATCGACGTGGTGCTTGATTTCCTGGACGACCATGCGTCTTCGCTGGCCGGGAGAGGCTACGTGATCAACCTTGCCCGTAAGAAAAGGGCGAGGCCGGCTCGGTGAGTATTCACGGAGCGTACGTTGCGGGCACTACCCTCACCCGATTACCGGCGACCACGCGGACATAGTACGTTCCACGCGCGAGGCCACGCGGGCTCCACGTCAGTCGATAATGATCCGCAGTTGAACGCGCACCGTGGGCCAGCCTTGCAACCCGTCTCCCCAGCACGTCGAACACCTCAACGTCGACTGTAGCGTTCCACTCTGTCGTGAACTCGACAACCAGGGTCGTTGAGAACGGATTCGGATATATGCTCAGCTCTGCAGCGGTGCCGGTTGGATTCGACGGCGTCGGATTGTCGAGGCGCGGAGCCTCATCCACGCTGCCGCTGTCTTTCGGGGACACATGCGAGTTCGAAATCAAGACCTTTCCGCCGGCGGTTTTCAGCATGTCACTGTCTCCGTACAGATCTTCAATCGATAGCACTCCTTTGATCACGAGCGTGGCGCCCTCCTCGACGTGCAACTCGTTCACGGCGAGTGTGGAGCCTTCGCTCACAAGCAGCGAGCTTCCGGAACGGACTACGAGCGTACCGGCTGCAAGGACGTCTGTAGCGATCTCCAGACGGCTTTCGTTTGTAATGTCTGCGACTCCGGAAAGAGTGACCTCGCGGCTCTCGGGCCCGATGCGGGAGTCGGACCTGAACGTCGGATTGTAGCGGAAGTCCGCCCGGTAGTCGATAACCATGACCGTCGGGTCGACCTCATCGTACCGGATGTTATCAATAGCAGCGAAGTCCCCATCGGAGAGGACACGTCCGGTCGGATAACGCGAGTAGCCGTGAATGTTCGGAGTGGTCCATGGCGTGAGCTGCGGTGACCGGGGTCCAAACATGTCGCCCTCATACGTCTCCGTAGTGAGCCCGAGATTTACGTCGTCGTCTGCCGTGATCACCGCCACATTGCGGTGTTTCGTGACCCGCGTCGCCAGCAATCCTGTAGTCATCAAACCGTGGTCCGAGCGTGCGCCGTAGCAATCCTCCGTACGGAGCGTGTCGAATGATCCAACGCGTTGATGATTGGACAGGTAGAGACG
>JABDKH010000169.1 GCA_013002345.1 Rhodothermales bacterium | reverse complement strand
CTTTTCACTCGGAAACGATGCGGCGGGCCAGTTGCTCGTTCCTGAAATCCAGGATTGGGGCTACGGTCGTCAACTGGCCGCCCTCAGGTACCTGATCGACGCCTATGACGACTCGTTCTGGCGCGAGACGATTTACAACGGCTGGCTGGACGGGATCCGGGAGTTGAATCCACCGGACGATCGGACGGGTCTTCCCGCGTTCATGCAGACTGCGGCATGGTGGCAGCAGAAAATGAGTACACAGCTGGCGGGGTGGGCCCAGCTGCGACACGACAATCTGCTGTATGCCAAGCAATCGTATACCGGCGGCATCATCTGCGAGTATCCCTACAGTTACGTCGAGCCGATTCCCGGTTTTTTTGATCGAATGAGTTTGCTCGCGACAGATGCCGCAGACCGGTTCTCCACGTTCGACTTCGGCGGGTGGCCGACTGATAGAATTGTTCCGTTCTTCCGGAATTTCGCGGAGATCACCGACAAGCTCGCCGGCATAGCGCGCAAGGAACTGGGCGGTGAGACGATCAGCCCGACCGAGGCCGAGTTCCTGAAGCAGATGATTCGTCAGGAGTTCACCTGTGGACCACAGGTCGACGGATGGTACACTACGCTGTTCTTCGGGGGACCCGATCAGTCGCTCGAGAAGGATCTGGTTGTTGCAGACATCCATACGGCTCCAACCGATGCCGCCGGCAATCTGGTGGGGTGGGTAATGCATGCAGGGACTGGTCCGCTCGACATGGCCGTTGTTACCGCTGACCTTCCTGCAGTAGGACCAGTGGCGTTTGTCGGTCCCGTCATGAGTTATTACGAGCACGTGAGCACGAACTTCTTGCGTCTGACGGATGAGGCGTGGCAGACCGCATACTCGGCCACTCCTTCGTTCAGGCCGGACTACGTGAACCTCTATCTGGCGAACTCGGAAGGCGCGTCTCGTGGTGAGGCATCCGTACTGGTGACGGGCATCGAACCGGACCCCGCGCTGCCTGATTCGCCCGATAGAGCGGCGATCTTGAGCGGCTATCCCAATCCGTTCACGGAGTCTACTGTTCTCGGCTTTGCCGTGCCGTCGAGGTCAAAGACGGAGGCCATCGAAATCTCGATATATGACCTTCAAGGAAGACGGCTGCGGACTCTTCTCACGGGACAGCTTCCGGCGGGGAATTACACAGTGGAATGGGACGGCAAGCTGGCAGATGGCTCGGCCGCGGCTAGCGGCGTCTATTTCTGCCGACTGCAGACAGGCACCGTCACCGACACACGTGCACTTACGAAGCTGCGGTAGGTCCGCCGAGGTCCCATCGGAGCCACGGCGCGAAACTAGGTGTCCGATCTGAGCCCGGGTTCAGAGCTTCAATCGTATTCCGACATGCCGCAGAGCCCCGGCAAGCCACGTCATAGCGAATGCAAAGATGAGCGCGCGCCAGAAGCCGACGGCAAAACTCTGGCCCAGCATCGCGTAGGGATTTACGCCGGTCATGGAGTCGATGAGCGCAAATGCCGCATACAGAATTGGCGCCAGGATATACGCGAACAGTGAGTTCTGTCCGGCAGGCTCTACGACGATGGTCCATCGGTTCCATCTTCGCACGTCGATCAACCAATAGAGGGCGACCCAGATCCACGCCGTGATAGCCGAAGTCCACAGGCACCACGGCGGCGTGGCGAAGATCTTGTTGATGATGAAGGCCTGGTCTATGTCGGCCATGGCGTGCAGGAGGTGGCCGGCGAGTGCCAGGCCTGCGCCGTACAGAAGCCCCCATTTGATTCGTGCACCGTCAGACTCGATCGGTGAGCTCTTCGTCAGGATCATCCCGAGTACGACACCCGACACCGTGATGGCGGGGTGCGAGCCGAGGGTGCCGCCGATATTTACCCACTGCGTAAGCCACGCCAGGCCCTCAAAAAGACCGGCCTTGTCGGCGAAGTAGAGGCAATAGAGCAACCCCATCACGCCGAGCATTCCAACGTGCGACCGGCGCAGCGCGATGTAGGCCATGCACGCGACGAGGTAAGACCACCCGATCAAGCCGAGAATACCCCACCACCGGGGCCTGAGTTCGATCAGTCCCGGGTCGCCAGACCCACGAAAAAGGACAGCCAGCGCAATCAGCAGCAGCACACCCGCCCATCGCATCGTGAGTTGCACGTTTCGGCCGGGCGCGCGATCGGACGGCGGACGATTCCATACGAGGATCACCCCGGCATACATCAGCAACGTCCATACGTGTCGCCCCGGGAACGCTTCGTCGGACATGGACGACGCGTTGACCATGAAAACGCCGATCACGAGCAGTCCGGCCGTACGGATCAGGATGTGCTTCCACACGTCCCAGATGGCCTCACCGCGCTCCAGCCGGCGACCGATAGCGAACGGGATCGCCATGCCGACGATGAACAAGAAGGCAGGGAAGACGATATCCACGAACGTCATTCCGTCTGCGTCCGGCGGCTGGATGTGCAGCATCCAGGCGGGAGTTCCCGCGACGCCCGCCACGTCGTTGACGAAGAGCATCACGAGAATCGTGATACCACGCAGGACGTCTATCGAGTCTATGCGGCCAGAGGATGGCTGAACCCGAGTAGCGCTGACCATATTCTTCTGTTATCGTGGCACCCGGGTTACTTCAGCAGAGTCATCTTCCGAGCCAGTCGAAAATTGCCATACTGCAGCGTGTACACGTACGAACCGCTGGCAACAGGCATACCCCCGTCACCCAGACCGTCCCACGTGGCGGTATGCGTGCCCGCCGGAAGTCGCTGTCCGTCGACAAGCGTTCTGACCAGGCGCCCGGCAACGTCGAAGACCCGTACACTAACCGTCTTGTCGATCGGCAGCGTGAAGCTAAATTGCGTCGACGGATTGAACGGGTTCGGATAGTTCGACGAGAGATGATAGTCGGTCGGCAAGACGATCCGCGCTTCCGTATTCACACCGAAAGACTCGGTGAGCTCGAATATTCTGAACACGGGCCGTTGTTGGGCGGCCACCCTGCTGCGAACACTGCGGCGGTAGAACCCTGCGCCGCCATCCCAGACCTGGTCAATCGTCGCAAGTGAATCGTTGATTCCGTAGAACCCGACGGCCACCTCGATCATGCCATCTCCATCTGCATCGCCGAGGAAGGAAACGCTAGTCGGAGAAATCTCTTCCGGGCGGTTCGTTGGGAAGGCACCAAAGTCGCCGGCGTTCTCATGGTACACCGTGATCGTACCGGCGGAGTCGCAAACGACGACGTTGAAGAGCGTGTCGTAAGGAGTAATATCAAACTCGACCTCGCTGAGCCTGTAGTTTGCGGGGTCTTCAGGATCCCCGCCCTGACTGCCGATCCACTCCGCGATGCGAAGATATTTTGGCTTTCTTCCGGCATCGTAGTCCTGTCCGTCATAGCCGCGTCCTGCGCCTATGAGTTCGAGCGTGCCGTTGCCGTCGATGTCTCCGGCATCGATGCCGTATGCACTGAGGGGGCCCACGA
>JABDKH010000168.1 GCA_013002345.1 Rhodothermales bacterium | reverse complement strand
CCACCATTCCGATCAAGATGACCAGCGCCACAGGCGCCCGTCGACTCCTCGGCAGAGCTCGATCCTCCTTCCTGGCGGCCACCAGATAGAAGTCCGTCCTCGTGGCGTTCCAACGCTGCGCGAAATTCGGCTCGGCCTCGATGAGTAGCAGGTCGCCCGGCCGAATTCGGATCCGGCCAAGCGATCCCGAAAGTTGTTCGTTTTTTCGCTGGATGGCCAGGACTACCCCTCGATATCGCTCGCGAAAGCTGGACTCGCGGAGCGTTTGTCCGACGAGAGCGGACGAGTCCGACACGACCGCCTCGAATACCGGCAGGAATCCTCCTGCACCCGACTCCGGCGCCGGCAGCGCCCGCTCCAATCCGGGCCGCTCCAGCAGCCGATCAATCATCTCGACTGTGCCTGTGAAAGAAAGTACGTCGCCCGTCTCCAACACCATCTGAGGGCGGACGGGAATGAACCGCTTGCCACGTCGGATGTGGACCAGGAAAGCGTCGACCAGATTCCGAAGGCCCGCTTCTTCAACCGTCTTTCCGACAATGGCGGATCCCTCCGCCACTCGCACTTCGAAGAAGCAGTCCCTCAGGCCGTCGTCGGCAGCCCCGACACCTGACCCTCTGTCCGGAAGGAGCCTGTGGCCGCCGAGCGCGAAGTATATCGCGATCACGAGCGCAGCAGGCACACCGATCCACGCGATCTCGAACATGCCCATCGGCTCCATGCCGGCCGTTTCCATCAGTCCGGACACAACAATGTTCGTTGACGTGCCGATCAGTGTGGTCATGCCGCCCAGAATGGCGGCGTACGACAGCGGAATCATCACCTTCGACGCCGAGACACCCTTTCGCTCAGCCCATCTCTGCAGCCGCGGCATCACCATCGCGACGATCGGCGTGTTGTTCAGAAACGCCGACAGCAGCGAAGTCGGTAACATCAGACGCGGGAGATGAACGACCGGTCTGGAAGACTCGGCAAACAGCAACCCGTCCAGAAAGCCCAACGACCCTGTTCTCTGGAGCCCCTGCGCCACAATGAACAACGCGCCGACGGCCAGAACAGCCGAGTTCGAGAACCCGGCGAAAGCTTGAATGGGGGTCACGATTCCCGCTACCAGCAGGATTCCCAGACTCCCCAGAAGGACGAGGTCCGGCCGCGCCAGATCCTTCGCGAGTGCCACCACCATCCCGAGGATGACCGCCAGCGTCAACCAGGCGTGCCACCCGAGTTCAACAATCGGATCCATGCGTTCGACCTCTGTGACACCTTCGGCGGAAACCGGCGGTACAGGCTACCGGGTGGCAACCGCTTCTCGCGACTTGAAGTACTCCATCGTTCGACGGAGGCCCTCACGCCGATCGACCTGCGGCCCCCAGTCAAGCACCGCCTTCGCCTTCGAGATGTCCGGCTGACGAATCTTCGGATCATCGAGCGGTAGCGGCTCGAAGACGATGTCGCTTTCTGAACCGGTCAGCTCCTGGATCTCGCGTGCGAACTCCAGGATCGTCGTTTCGTCCGGATTTCCAATGTTCACCGGGTCGGTCTCGTCGGAATTCAGCAACCTGACAATCCCCTCAACCAGATCGTCCGCGTACTGAAACGACCGCGTCTGCGATCCGTCGCCGTACACCGTGAGCGGATTACCCTCCAGGGCCTGATTGATAAAATTCGACACCACACGCCCGTCGCGTTTGCGCATACGTGGGCCGTACGTATTGAAGATGCGCACAATGCGTGTCTCGACGCCGTGATACCGGTGGTACGCCATGGTAATCGACTCCGCGAACCTCTTGGCCTCGTCGTACACCCCTCTGACTCCGATCGGGTTCACATTTCCCCAGTACAGTTCGTTCTGGGGATGCTCGAGCGGATCGCCGTAAACCTCACTCGTCGAGGCGAGCAGAAACCGGGCCCCCTTGGCCTTGGCCAGTCCGAGCAGGTTGTGCGTGCCTAGAGCGCCGACCTTGAGCGTCTGAATCGGGAGCTCCAGATAATCGATCGGTGACGCAGGGCTCGCGAAGTGCAGCACGTAATTGACGTCACCGGCGACATACACGAAATTCGTCACGTCATGGTGAACGAATTGGAAGTGCTTGTTTCCAACCAGGT
>JABDKH010000167.1 GCA_013002345.1 Rhodothermales bacterium | reverse complement strand
ACTACCAGATACGGCGCGAGGCGGGCGCGTTTCTGGAACCACAGATTGTCCCGGTTCCCCGAGGCACGTTCGAGAACTGGCTCAAGGGCACGAAAGAGCGGGTCAGCGCGCAGTCGAAAGTCCTTCGTATGAGCGAGGAACGGCAAATCGCAGACAGCGTTCTTACGTTCGCGGCCAGGCTGGAACATCGCTCGTGATGCACGGCTCGACGTACAAGTAGATCGGGAACAAGATGGTTTCTGGAACGTGCAGTGAAGCCGCGCAAACGAAATTCTCGCAAAAGAATTCAGCGCGGGGAAGAACCGCCGCTTAATTAGCGTCTTAGATATCGCTACATCGTTACAATCCTAGACCGACTGTAGACATATGTATGTCCCCCGCCAGCAACGCATGCTGGACCAGTATCTGCAGGAAATCGGACAAATTCCGCTCCTGACTCCGGCAGAAGAAGTTGATCTGGCGCGCCGCATCAAGCAGAACGACCAGGAGGCCCTGCACAAGCTCACGCGTGCGAATCTCCGATTTGTCGTCTCTGTCGCCAAGAAATATCAGGGCCAGGGGCTGACGCTCGCGGATCTGATCAATGAGGGCAACTACGGGTTGATCAAGGCTGCCCAGCGGTTTGATGAGACGCGTGGATTCAAGTTCATCTCATATGCCGTGTGGTGGATTCGTCAGGCAATCCTGCAGGCGCTGGCCGAGCAAAGTCGGGTCGTTCGCCTGCCGCTCAACCGTATCGGTACCATTTCCAAGATTCGGAAGACGAGCGCCAGGCTCGCGCAGGTGCACGAGCGCCAGCCGAATATCGAGGAGCTGGCGGATGAACTGGAAGTCGACGTCGAGAAAGTCCGGGAAGCGATGCAGCACACCGGGCGACATCTGTCGATGGACGCTCCGTTCAATGAAGACGACGACAACAGCCTCCTCGATGTACTCCCGAACGATGACGATCTCGCCCCGGATGAGACGCTCATGGATGAGTCGCTCAAGATTGACATCGAACGTGCGCTGAGCCTGCTACATCCACGGGAAGCGGAAATCACACGACTCTATTTTGGCATTGGTCGCGAGCATCCGCTGACGCTCGAGGAGATCGGCCAGCGATTTGGACTTACGCGAGAGCGCGTCCGGCAGATAAAGGAAAAGGCCCTCCGCAAGCTTCGCCAGAAGCACCGCCGAGAGGAGCTTCAGATGCATATCGGCTAGCACGAAACACGTGCTGTTGCAAGACGGGGTGCCGGCGATTGCCGGCACCCCTTTTTGTTTGGGCCGCGACGGCTAGTAGATGATGTTCTTGCTCTGCAAGAAGCTCGTCACCGGATGCAGTATGAGAGGACGCAGTCGGTAAATCGCGTGCTTCTTGACGTGGTAATCTCCATTCGCCTTTCTTTCAGCCAAAGGCACTTCCTCGATGAAGTAGCCGTTGAGCAACGACTCAAGAATCACCGTACTATCGGCTTCGCTCGTAGTGAATATCCGGGAGTGATCGGCCAGGGATAGTGTCTTGTGGAGGAAGAAGGCTTTCAACGTGAATGCGTGATCCAGGGTCAGGTCGTTCAGATAGTCAAACCGAAGAGGAGCGAGCGACCGGACGGTCAACGTGCTATTCTCCTCGTTGAATTCTGCACTTCGAATCCAGTAGAAGAGGGCGAGCATCACGTTCTGGCCGCTGGCCCGCCATAGTCTGTCGAAGTAATCCTCGCGAAGCAGACTCTGTAACTGCTCCGGTGTTTTCGCGCGCTTCAGGCGCTGCCGCATCAGCGCCGACGCGTCCGTGGGCTCCACAAACTGCAATGTCATCCCACTCCGACGGTGACGATTGATAATCAGTGACTCGATCATGTCCCTGTCGAATGGCGTCAGTTGATACGTATCGACAAAACCGACCGCCTTGCCCGCAGTCTTTGACAGGAACTGCCAGGTGTAGGAGCCGACCGTCCCCAGCCAGTACATGGATCGATCAGTCCGTGAGAGAAAGAGGATAACACGCTCGATGATGTTTACACCCTGGGCGGCTCGCAATACGAGGTGTTCCATGTTGTCGATGAAGCACACGTGGGGCGGCTGGGATCGCTTCGAGTGAATCAAATCCTCCTCAAGCTCTTCGAGCGTTATTTCAGGATTCTCGTAGCCCAGCCCGGTGGCAATCAGGACCGCGAATTCATCCGGGTGATAGATCCGCTCCTTCAGGCTTATGCGCGCAACTTCGTAATCCTTGAAGACCGTGTCCTGAAGCACATTCATCGTGCTCGTCCTGCCGCTCCCAAGTGGCGCCTGTACCAGAAGAACACCCAACTGATGCGAGTCCTTCCATCTCGTGAAGTGCTGTTTGACCGATACGAGATCTCGGGACCGACCCTCGAGCAAACTGGCTTCGTCCAGCGGGTCAAAGGAAAACAGCCGTCGATAGATCAGTGGCAGGCTTTCCTGAAGCGTGCTCACTCCGGACAGGGCGTCGATGGTATCGAATCGACCGGTATCACCTGAATCCAGGACGCCGACCGCCGACTGTCCGATCTTGATCAGGCTTGCAACGCGGCGACGACTGGCGGTCGCGATCCGAGTGACTGATGCCGCTATGATCTGCCAGCGCACGCGTGCCCGCCCGAGGTCCTTCTCAAAACGCCGCTCCAATTGGGAGCGAAAGCCCGCCCACTGTTCTTCTGCGGTGTCGGCTGTGTGAAGTCGTCGGTGGACGTCTATCCAGTCCTGTCGGAACTCCGCATTGACTGTCTTTACGAAGTCAGTCCAGGCGGGGTGCAAGGTCGTCGCGAGCTGTGCCAGCGTTGTGGAGGCCCGACTGAGTCCGTCAGTGACCAGCTTGCTGGAGGCGTCGATGGTCTCCTCGACAGTGAGCGGGGGCTTTTCGTCGGGATCCTGATTCTCCCGTCCCGCGGCTTTAACCTCGACCTTCTCTTCCAGAAACGCCTTCAGTTCATCGGTGGCGGCATCGATGTTGTACTGAACAATATGATGAACTTGCTCTGTCTCTGTCCAGACTCGTCGCACTGCTGCTCGCAATTGCTCCGCGGGTCGTCGCAAACGATCGGGAAGCGGGGGCTCAATAACGTCTAAGACCAGTGAGCTCACCTCGATCTGGATCGGTCTGCGGCTCTCTTTGGCGAGGTCTTCCTCCTGCAGGCTGTGCATCGTAACCAGTTCCGGCAGGCGTGCAGCAACGCGTGTGAGCTGATCCCATTCGGTCCGCCCCGGATCCGAGAGCGCCTGATCCGACGATACCAGGCCGGGCAGCTGATGGAATATGCCCTGCAGGAAGTCGACGAGCTGATTCCCGGATTTATCGAGGTGCTGTAACAGCCGCGGCGGACTCTTTTCCTTACGCGCCTCGGCGGCACGAACTCCTACGTCTGACCCCACCGCCTCGAAGCGTTGCATCATGTCTGCAAACGTCATGAGCACTTGCTCAACGGTCGCCCGTCCCACCCGAATCACAAGGCGTCGCTCGAGACCAACAAGCTCGTCCCGGAGTTTCATGAGGCCCAGGTAGTACCTGAAGCGCTGGTCGACCTCTCTATGCCACTCGTCCCACTTTGCCTGCGCCGAGGCTAACAACTGCACTCCTCGTGGCTGATCAAGCAGAGGTCGCTTCGACGTCGCCAGTAGTCCTGTGCCGCCCTTGCGGAGGTCTACGTCAAGGCTGGCAAACACTTCGCCGACAGGATCTGATTCCGCCGGTTCGGGAGGTACCGCGAGCGCAGACAGCTTCTCGAGTCCTTGCTGAAGGGAAGTGGCTTGTTGATGGAGGACGTCGAACAACGGAACTGGCGTGTCCTTTTCTTTTGATGGCTCCTCATCCTCTGTGGCAGGCGGGGCTGCGGATTTGCCGGTGTCATCCCTCTCCTTTACCGCGTCGCTCTCGGGCTGGGGAGGAGACGGAACGGCATCCCATGGCACCATGGATCCACGGGCTTCAGCGTCGGGCTCGACGTCTCGTTCGACCACGAGGACACCGTTTGTCCAGGCCCCAATCAGCCGTTCCAGAGTGCCTACGAGTTGAAAAAGCTGACGCTGGGCCGCACTGTGCTCCTCGATGAGCAAGTCTGGAAGGGATTGTCGCAAGTGATAGATAGCCAGATGTCTGGCCGGAATGACGCGACTTGTTGGCAGTCGCCGCCGTACCTCGCGTCTCAGCACTTTGTCGAGAAGGACCCTGGACCCGTGAAGGAAATCAGATCCCGACAACAGCATTCTGTGCGCCGCCTTGCGTAATTGGATCGTCGCAGAATCCTCCGTGCGCCTGTCGTAGAGTTCTTTTGGTTCCAGCAGGCGCGTGTTCTCGGGGAATCGGTCGGGCAGTGCCGTCAGGGCATCGACCATCTTCCAGAACCTCGCGGCGACGTCTGTTGGCGGCCGGTTGCGAGACGAAACGTCGAGAAGCGGTTGAAGGATGTCCTTCGTGAACGCGGACCGATACTCGGCCAGGACGCCGGGTGGAAGAGCGCCGGAATCGGGACGTTGGCCGGCCAACTTGTCCACGTGCATGCCGTGCTTGTTCGCGAGATCGTCAAGAGTCTTGCTCCACTGTTTGAACAGGTCCTCAATAGAGTCGCTCCAGTCGGCATGGCTACCGGCGGCCCGAATTCGAGCATCGTCGACAAGTTGCCGCAGCTGTTGCTCCGCATCGGACCACGGATTCACGTCGGCGGGTTCCGGGGTGAGGGCATGTTCAACTGATGTGGCCGGTGGGGAATCCGTTGTCCCGCCCGGAAGCGTCTCGCTCATTCACTCACCTCCACATCTTCGGACTCGATGTCTCTCGCACTCCCCGGGTAGAACTCAGTCAACATACCTTCCCGCAGATATTGAGACTTCGCTGTCTCCGTCACATCACTGGCGAAAGCACCCTCGTAGCGAGCGTCAAGCACGTAAGCTTTCACGATAATCTTGGATAGAAACGTCTCCTTGAATTCATCCTGCACGAATACGACGATCGGTTTCTTCAGAAAGACGAACTTCGAGTTTGCCGCCGCGTCGTACGCGATCTCCTTCGCGCGCCCCACGTCGACCCAGCCCGGCAGATACAAAGTGGTCACGACCTGGCAGTCGAGGGCTCCTGCATTTGCGTTCGCAACCTGACCGTCAACCACCTGCGTGTTGGGTACGGACACGAGATTGTCGTCGGGCGTGACAATGCGCGTAGACCGCAGTCCGATCGAGACAACCTCTCCATAGGTTCCCCCGACGCTCACACGGTCGCCCACCTGAAACGGCTGGTCAATGATAATCAGGATTCCGCCGAAGATGTTCTTGAGTACGTCCTGTGCTGCAAAGCCGATCGCAACACCCAGGGCGGCTCCCGCGGCTACGAGCCCGTCCCGGTCCACTTCGAAAATACCGGCCACCACGTAGTAAACGACAAGCAACCAGACCAGAATCCGGCTAATAGGAATCAGCTTCTTGAAGAACAGGCGACGCTTGGCACTGCGTTCGGCTGACGTCTCAAGAATCCATACCAGAAACTTGATCAGGAAGAAAGCGACCGAGATCACCACAACTGCCCAGAATGCGCGGAGGCCGAAGTTGGAAACGTCCTGGGCTGTTTCGCGAAGCTGCTCACGGGGTCGCAGTGACTGACTTGTGGTATCGGGCGTGCGTCGGGAAGTCGAGGAGGAAGGTTGTCGTTGGAGCGTTCGAACCGACGTTTCGAGCTTTGCCACCTGTCGCAGGAGCGAGTCAAGTCGTGAGGACACCGTAGCTACCGTATCCGGAGACGCGGCAGGTTGTAAGGCAGGGACCACGACCGGTTGTGCAGCCGCTACGGCGGCGGGCGGAACGATTTGCGCGACGATCGAGGAGTCGATGACTACCGAGTCCTGCGCAGCAACAGAGTCAGAAACCGCCGCCGGGACAGCGTCCGCCGGTAGATCACCCCGGCCGCATCCCGTCGCAACGGCAGCCACCGTGAACAATACGGCAAGGAGCCATCCGGACTTGCCGTTGGAGCCGTATCGTCTTGATCTGGACAAGACGCTCGAAATCAGGAAATTCGCCATTCGCAAGCGGTCTGGTGCAGGAGATGAGCGAAGAAAAAGCCGTGTCGCTACCCCGTATGGGAAATGTCCCGGGCCACTGATCAGGCAGGACCCGGCATTAAAGGAACACCATCAGCGGGCAATACTGCAAATCTTGGAAATGTTGTTCAGCCATACTCAACACTGAACGTGCCGGCTGCCGTAGCTTTGCGGATCCTGCAATGTCGGTGAGATAGTCTATCCGGCTCGTCAATCAATGGAAGATCAGCTACAGGAATCTACGGGAGAAGTGTTGTCGCTCTTCGAACAATTTGTCTCCGGCCCGCTCTTCGGCAAGGTAGTCGTCGCGGCAACGGGCGTCGTGATTATCTACGTAATCGGGCTGCTGGTTCGGCGCTGGCTCTCACGTTCAGTCCGCGATGACAAGTCACGTTATCGTTCGCGAAAACTAGTCTCCTTCGGGACTTTACTTTTCGCTCTAATATTCCTCTCGGTTGTCTACAGCGAACAACTAACCGGTCTGACTGTGGCACTCGGTGTAGCCAGCGCGGGCATCGCATTTGCTCTCCAGGAGGTCATCGTCAGTGTAGCCGGGTGGCTTGCCATTTCCTTCGGAGACATCTACAAGACCGGTGACCGGATCCGGATGGGCGGTGTGACCGGCGACGTTATCGACGTCAGCATCATTCGGACGACGCTGATGGAGCTGGGCGAGTGGGTTCGTGGAGATCTGTATACCGGGCGCGTCGTGCGAGTCGCAAACTCGTACGTATTCAAAGAGCCCATCTTCAATTACTCCGGTGACTTCCCCTTCCTGTGGGATGAGATCGCTATACCCATACGTCACGGAAGCGACCTGATACTGGCCCGAGAGGTCTTCTTGCGTGTGGCTGCAGATACGGTCGGTGAGTACAGTGAGGAAGCTGGACGTGTCTGGGCTCGCATGGTAGAGAAGTATCTCGTGGAACGGGCTCGAGTCGAACCGACGGTGTCTATCGAAGCTGATGAGAACTGGGTGACGATGACGATGCGGTATGTCGTCGACTACAAAAAGAGGCGGACCACGAAGGATCTGCTCTTCTCGGCGATACTCCTTGGGCTGGAAGGTACCAACGGCAAGGTCCAGATCGCATCGGCCAGTCAGGAAATCACGCTGATGCCGAGCCCGGGCACATCAGAGTAGTGGGGCCGGAAACGACCCTCGCTAGAAAGGAAGTGCTGATTGCACTCTGTAGTAGACCTCGTACCGACTATCTGAAAAGAGTGCCGACGCCGGCTGCGCAAATCCGACGGCATGGGTCAACTCGATCAGGTTTGCGATACGCAGTGCGTTCTTGATCTCCACCCCGGCGCCATACTGGGCAACGGCGTCACGCCCGTCCGGTCTCGACCACACGACGCCGGCATCAAAGAATGGCGAGAGCGTCGTAGAGCCCAGGCTGAGCAGTCCGAGGATTTCTGTGCGCAGACTCGGGACCAGCGGGATCCGATACTCAAGCGAGCCGAACAAGACATCGCTGCCGATGACCAGTCGTCTGTGCCCTCGAACGCGATCTGATTCGGACGAAATGAAACTGAGGAGGTCTCCCGCGTCGATGCGTATCGGGTCATACCTGGAAAGCCCGACGAAGTCTTGCGGCAGGCTCGTTCCGCGCTGGCCGCGGTAGCGTCCGTGCAGGAATAACCGATGTCGTTCCACGACCGGCACAACCGTGTATCCCGATGTCTCAAATCGAACATAACTCTGGTCGAAGTCGGCACCTGTGACAGCCAGCGTGACCCTCGATCTCAGTCCCCAGCCATCAAGCGGATGTGACTGGTTATCGCGAAACGGTCTCAGCTTCTTTCGTCGGATCGAAAATCTCAGACTTGACTGGCGTCCTTCTTGTGGAACCGGAAGGCCGTCCACCTGCGCGGCGAATGCCGATGCGTTCAGCGGCTCCACGGAGAGGTATCGGGCCCAGATCAAGGCCTGGGTCCGAGTGTAGGGACGGGGCCTCCAGTCCAGCGGCCATAGTGCGACCAGACTGATATCGGCACGGTCCTCGCGGAGAATGTCGGTGCCATACGGACGACTTACATCGGGGAAATGACTGACGCTGAAGGCCAGCGAGGGCTTCAATTGATTGTTGATGTACGATAAAGCGAAGAACGACTTGCTGATATCGGCAACGGAGAGACCTGCGGCAGCCCCGAGCACGTGTTTGCCGAGCGGTTCGATCCAGAGCGTACCCGCACCCACTCCCCAGTCCCCAGTCGAGTTGAAGTAAGGAAGACCGATCGACGCCACATGAGAGATATTCTTCCATGTGTTATAGTCGTGTCTCCTCTGAACTGTGTTTTCGAGTTTCGCAATGCGTGGCGGGATCGTCGCAGGTGGTGAGCGTTTTGTCCAGGATGCATACTCGGGTGGCACGCGCGTTTCGACTTCCGGTGTCGTTGCGGACGGATTCAGAGCATACACTCTGTCCTTCTCCTTCGTATGACTGACAATCGCGATCATCCGGTCCTGATGCCCGGATGTATCAGCCCCGATCCAGTCGGTGAGTGTTGCGCCAGTCGCAAGTTGAGTCACGCATCGAATCGAGCTGTCTGCAAGATTCACGGCGAATACGTTGGGCACGTCGTCTCGAAGCGATGTGAATCCAATGGCCGAGGCATCGGGGCTCCACACGGGTCCCCGGTCGTCGTGGTCTCCACTTGTGATGCGACGGACGTGTCCGGTCTCGATATCCAGCAGTTCGATCGCCCTGACCCCCTGATCATCATGGACGTAGTAGGCGATTGTGTCGTCCGTCGGGTGCCATCGAAGCTGACTGATTCGCCGGT
>JABDKH010000166.1 GCA_013002345.1 Rhodothermales bacterium | reverse complement strand
ATGTGGACCAGAGGCCCGTGGTTCGAATGCGGTCATGGATTGGAAGCGATCGAGATGGCAATCCCTTCGTGACACCGGACGTCACCCTGCGAACGGCTGAAGTCCATCGGAAGACCGCCCTTGAAATGTATCTGGCGGAGTTGCGCCTGTTGCGGCGGGATCTCAGCGTTTCGGACCGGCAGGCCCCGATCCCTGCCAGTTTGGCCGAATCCATTTCTCGAGATACAGACCGGATACAGTTGCCGGCCATCGTGGTCGACCTGTATGCCCACGAGCCATACCGACTCAAGATCAGCTACATGATGGCACGAGTTCGGCATCTGCTCGGCGAGGACATCATCGACGAAGGCGCCCGGAGTGGTCCGGACGCCGTCTACACGGCCGACGCGTTCGTCAACGACCTGGAGCTGCTGCGTCAGGGTCTCGCAGAGAGCGGCATAGGCGATCTCGCCAACGCGAGTCGGCTCGTAGAATTGCTGGATCGGGCGCGCGCTTTCGGGTTCCACCTCGCGGCTCTGGACGTCCGACAGCACTCGGGTATTCTCCGGCAGGCGGTCTCAGCCGTATTAAAAGAGGCCGGTGTCACGGAAGAATATTCCGATCTCCCGGAGACCGAAAAGCGGGAGCTGTTGACTCGTGAACTGCAGAACCGCAGACCTCTTCTTTCGTCTGCGTCACGACTACCGGAAGCCGCGAGCGACGTGCTGGAGACGTTCCGGGTGATACGTAAACTGGTACACAGGGACCCCGCATCCATCGGCAGCTTTATCGTCTCGATGACGCATTCGGTGAGCAATCTGCTCGAAGTAATGCTTCTTGGGAAAGAGGTAGGACTCTGGCGACTCGTGGCAGGAAAAGTCGAGACGGCCCTGGACGTTGTGCCATTGTTCGAGACGATCGATGATCTTGCGGGCGCTGACCAGTTCATGGACGACCTGTTCCAGAATCCGATCTATCGCTTGCATCTTGACGCGAGGAGTAACCTGCAGGAGATGATGCTCGGTTACTCGGACAGTAACAAGGATGGCGGATTCTATATGGCAAACTGGGCACTGTATCGAGCCCAGAACAGCCTCGGCGCGATTTGTCGCGAATACTCGGTGGACTTTCGCCTTTTCCACGGGCGCGGGGGTACGGTGGGCCGAGGCGGAGGCCGTGCCAATCAAGCCATCATGGCCATGCCGCTATCATCGCAGTCGGGTCGCATCCGCTTCACGGAGCAGGGAGAGGTTATCAGTTTTCGATACTCCCTCGTTGATATCGCTCACCGGCACCTTGAGCAGATCGTCAATGCTACAATCCTTTCGACAGCCGCTGCGATGAAGGGCGAGAGAGATACGTTTAGACCAGACGAACAGGACGTCCAACTTATGGAGGCGTTGGCAACAACATCGATGGCCGCGTACCGCGAGCTGATCACGGATGAAAAGCTCTGGTTCTGGTACACCAGGATTACGCCCATTGAACACATCAGCCGGCTGCCGATAGCGTCGCGTCCGGTGTCTCGCAAGAGTTCGGATGAGGTCGACTTCGAGAGCCTCCGAGCGATCCCGTGGGTGTTTTCATGGACCCAGGTCCGCTACATCGTACCCGGGTGGTATGGAATGGGAGCTGCACTTGAGATGGCAGACGATAGTCCGCAGATGTCACATCTTCAGCGTCTGTACACGTCCTGGCCTTTCTTTGCTGCGGTCATCGACAGTGCCCAGCGCGAGATGGCGAGAGCCAGGCTGGAGGTCGCCAGACGTTATGCCGATCTGGCCGTCTCGGAGTCCGGCGAAGCTGGATACCATGAGGTCCTCCAGAAGGATTTCTCGCTCGCGAAGAAATCCATACTCGCCGTCACGGGACAGGACTCGCTTCTGGAAAATAACGAGGTGATCAGCAATTCGATTCGCCTCAGAAACCCGTTTACCGACGTCCTAAATCTGTTGCAGATCGATTTGATTCGACGCTACAGAGCGGCGGAGTCGGAAGACGTCGATCCTGTTCGGCGAGCGCTTTTTCTCAGCATTAACGGCATCGCAGCCGCCATGCAGAGCACGGGGTAAGCAGTCACTTACGCGGCGCGCCTGAACCCTTTCCTCTCCT